>NZ_JBHIOD010000041.1:0-2107 GCF_042195355.1 Bartonella sp. CL266QHHD | reverse complement strand
ATTAAAATCCTCCTTCGCGTAAAACAGCACATCTCCATATTTACGCTGTGATTTTTCACCTCTAGAATATTCCCGAGCAAGACAATAAGCAGCGGTGGTGAGATCAGCCGAAAGCAAAAACTCTTTGCCACTCTCTCCATAATTTTTTACACCATAGCCAATACCGACAATGCGATCGGGAAGATGATAATGCGCAAAAGTATCCCCCACGTTATCACGATAAGGCTCCCAGCCCAGTCTTTTTAAAATCTCTGTGACATCTTTAGTTTGCATCATGAATCACTTTCCTTGTGCAAGAAGCTCTGTTAAACGGCTCGGATGACGAATAACTTCGTATTTTATCGGTCTCCCCCAACCCTTGCCCAGTTGTTCTTTAGGCCAATTTTTCTTAAAATCATCTAATGCTTCCTCAAATTTTTCTGCACTTCCTTTATAATCTCTCTTAAAATCGCTGAGTTCCTGTTGATATTTATTTAGCTTTTCTTTGTTTTTCTCAAGGAATTTTAAAACAACATCTCCTGTGGGTTGCGCATCTCCTGTTTTATACTCCTTTTCCAAAATCTTTTGGTTTTCGGTTAGACCAGCATTCCCCGTTTTTACCTCAACAATTTTTAATTCACCATCCTCTATATAGAGAATATCAGGACGGGATCTTATTGCAACTTCCTTTGTCCCTCCTTTACCATCAGGTTTCTCAACTATTTTTTTAAACGATGCTTCTTGCGTACATGTTGTACATCCTGCTTCCTGTAATTTTTGCATTTCTTCTGTACGCTTTCCGTCATGATGCTCCTTATTTTTTTCGAGTGTTTCACGATTGCTATTGCTTTTTGAAGGCTTTGGGGATGTTTCGCCCTTGGCACTGTTTTCAGAGCCAATTTTTCCAACTGATTGAACAACTTCCTTTTCTGCTTTTGCAGCTGCTTCTTCAGTCTTAGCAGCAAATTTGATGAGATCTTTTTCTACAAGCTTGCCCGCAAGCTTTACGCCTCCCTTGGCTGCTGAAACAGCACCGTCAGTAAGCACTGTAGAACCCACTATATAAGCCACATCTCCTAATGCTTCACCTGCCATTTCGCCAGATTCAGCACCAGCACTGAATGCTCCATCCCTCCCTTTCTCCCTTGTTTCATGTATGTGATCTATATGCCCTCTAAAGGAATCCTTTATGTGATCTATGTGCCCTCTAAAGGAATCCTTAACACCTCCCCAGAATTGACCAACTCCTTCCCAGAGTTGACCAGCACCTTCCCAGACATCATCAAATATATGCCCACTCGTGGCCCAAGCTTTTGCTGTTCCAACGCCTTGAAGGGCATTTTGATAGATCTCATCAACTGAACTGTTTCCTATTGCCGATCCTAATTCTTTAATGTCATGAACTGTCGCATATATTCCGTTTCCTATTGCCGATCCTAATTCTTTAACGTCATGAGCTGTCTCAGATATTCCGTTTCCTATTGCTTTTACGGCACCAACAATCGTACCCTTCGCAAGACCTATCTCAAAAATCCTATCTTGCTCTTCATCAATCTCGAACCATTTTTCGTTAACATCTCTTCGACACTGATCATCAGGGCACTCTTCTAACTCTTTCTTCATCTGAGCTTGTTGAGCACTGCTGAGGTAGTTATTTGCAGCGGCATTACCTGCGGCATCAGCGCCGGCATCAACATTGCCACCGGCAATGGCGGCAGCAACGCCCCCAGCAGCCCTTGCAACATCAATGGTGTGGTCTCTAAAGTCAGCAAACTGCGCATCAATCTTTGCGTTTATACGCGCTTCCTCTTCCGGAGTTGGGGTGCGACCGTTTAGGTCCCCCATTTCCTCTTTCACAATACCTTGCACCCACAATTGAAACTGGAGCATAGCAGTGGCTTCACCCACAGCACCCCCCACAGCACCGGCCGTGCAAGCACCACTCGCAACAGCGCCTTTTAAACAGCCAAGACCGGCGTGGGCAACGATTTGTGTGACCGTATCTATTTTGCCTTCTGCCTTGGCGGTACCGATTTCTTCCGCCAATGATTTGCCAACCGTATCAGACAGGGCGATGCGCAGATTGTTAAAAAAGTTCTTGTCAAGAGAGCCGCCCTCAAGAGCCGTC
>NZ_JBHIOD010000040.1:0-127116 GCF_042195355.1 Bartonella sp. CL266QHHD | reverse complement strand
CGTTTAGGTTACCCATTTCCTCTTTCACAATGCCTTGCACCCACAATTGAAACTGGAGCATAGCAGTGGCTTCGCCCACAGGCCCCGCCGATAGCACCGGCAGAGCAAGCGCCACTCGCAACCGCGCCTTTTAAACAGCCAAGACCAGCGTGGGCAACGATCTGTGTGACCGTGTCTATTTTGCCTTCTGCCTTGGCGGTACCAATTTCTTCTGCCAACGATTTGCCAACCGTATCAGACAGGGCGATGCGCAGATTGTTAAAAAAGTTCTTGTCAAGAGAACCACCCTCAAGAGCCATTTGAACGCCTGTGCCAATGGCGGCTTTGATCAGGTTCTTTTCCGCTTCACGGGCGATACGATCGACAAAAGGAGCGGTTTTTGGCAAAGATTGTCCAACACCTGCCATTTCCGTTATTTGACTGGTTAAGCCCGCCATTAACATCGATGAGACAATGCTGGGAACATTCTTTGAAGAGCCAAGCTCATGCAAGGCGCCGGCAATATTGCCGCGATTATTGACAAAAGCCACAGCGCTTTTGTCAATCAATGCTTGGACACCTGCCTGTATCACCGCATTCATGGCGGTGCTCGAGCCAAGCCCCAATGCACCGGTAATGGCACTGGCAGCACCCAAGGCTGCTCCGCCCGTAACCGCGCCCCCGTGACAGCCAATGCCACGATAGCCGCACCGGCTTCTTTCAGCCCTTGGGCTTTATAATCCCAGTCTTTAAACTCAGCCTTAACTGCTAGCCAATCAACTTTCCTTACAAATCTTAATCAACCCAAAGTAATAGCCTGAAATAGCCGTGTGTCGTATGGAAAATTAAAAACAAAAACCGAATGAAGAAAATGCACTTGAGACTTGCATATGGCTTCACAGGTTTATTGCTGTAAAAGCTTCAAATGATGATATCTCTAATACTTTTCGCTTGTTCTCTTGTGGTAGCTTCCACATGCGAAAATATATGGACTATAATACCTCTTCTCAAGCTTATCAAACTGAACTCAAAGATATTTCCTTATTGATTTTGAAAGAGTCCTTAAAACGCATTTTGCAGAGCAACGTAGAAAGCATGTCTAAAAAAATCATTCCAAGAGCAACAGATTTTTCTAAGTATTGTGAAGAGATTGAAAAAGACCTTCTTTCACGCACCAAAACTCTTCATGAACTAATGATAGGAGAGTTTAAAATAGATTTCTAAAAAGTAGCAAAATAGTGAAAAGTGCTGATCATTTTTGGATTGGATATGCATTTAAAGAGTGATTAAAAAGTTTTTTTAATGTACAATATATTTCTAGAAGCTAAAATAGCTCTATAGTATCAAATTTATAAAGTAAATAAATCCATTAATACAAATTAAGGATTTTAGGATACGCGAATTTCAAAATATTTGTTTTTTAAAACATGAGTAGCCAGCATCAGCGCAAAAAATGTTGCGGCAATTATGATTCCCTTTCGTGTACTTTTGAAATAACAGAGCTTTTCTTTAATCTGTATGAAAGGGTTGCCAGTGCGATGGGCTTTGTTGAAAGGTGGATTTGGGTATCAAAATGCAAGCAAGAGTTTGGGATTATGGAGCTCTGTGTTTAAAGCTATCATCAACTATAGATAAATCATAGACGAGGTTAACTAAAATATTAAAAGCAACTGGATGCAATAGAAGACATTGCTATTAAAAGAAAAGCAAATGCTAAAAAGACTAAAAGGTAGTTTGTGTTTTTATATCAGAAAATAATTTAAGAAATTGAGATCATAATTTTTTCACAGGAAATAAATATGTTTACAGATAAGAAGAGAAAAGCCTTGTTTGGCGTTATAATGTTTATATTTGTATGTTTTTTAGGAATAAGAAAAAATCTTGACTTTATTCAGGGTATTTTGACATTCGCGTCTATTTCTTTGGTGATCGTAACAACTGTTTTTGCAATTTTATGCAATTCTAATATCCCTTCTGAGTTGCAAAACAACCCACAATATAAATGCGGCAATACAACAGGTTGGAAGACATTAACATGTGAGTTACATCAGTATATGCACAGTCTCCTAAAGTTAATAATTTTAGCGCTTGTCGTTTTAATTTTCCCAAGTAGTTATAAAGAAACTGTTTCTTTGCCTGTCATTTCTAAGTACGTGGAGCACAAGTTTTCTTTTTCATTGGATACCGTACTTTGGTACTTAGATATTGCTCTTGGATATTCAAATATTATAATTTGGTACTTTTTTTTAGTCTGTGTATTCTTCCTTATGTTGCGTACACGCAGTTTAATAAATATATCTATTTACACGCTACAGTGCTCTATTAAAGAGATACCGTAAAACTTACGATTTCATGCTTTAATTTTTCTTTTATATGACCTTCATTATACATACCATTATCATTTTTACTTGTTTTAATAGCAAATTTATGTTGAAAAGTTTCAGTATTAAAGATTATATCAAAATTATTATGTGTCTTTCCAACAAAACTTATGTTTTTAAATGCTGGATTTAATTTATATTTTTTAAAAAGATTCAAAAAATAATTCTTTAAATTATTTTTTTCTTTAAATTTGATACCCAAGTCAAGTTCCATTTCAGAATAATCATCCGTGGGAAATTCACCCAACAAAAGTTTAGCCATCTTTAGCAAGTTGTCTTCTGATTGCATTGCAAAAAAATCTAATTGTTTTGGTTGTGTATATTTCAGTTTTATTTCTTTAATTAAAAGCAATTTTTTTCGAACTCTTCCTTACCAACAATATCAGGTGAGATATCAATCGTTTTCGGGGGAAAAGATTTTTTGTAGTGTAGCTGCAAGAATTTGTTTAACTCTTTATTTGAAGAAAAAAGAGTAAACTCTATAGGAATCAAAATTCCAAAATATTGCTTATTCTGTTCAATCTGATTTTTAGAACGTGGGTTAGGAATATTCTGAAAATCGTTTTCAGAATCAATAACTTCAGGATTATAAGGACTATTTTCTCCCGTTAAAACATAAATCCAATAGCAGATCTTCGAGTTCACAGAAAAATTTTCGATTATTAAAGTAGCACATTGATTATCACAGTTAAAATCGTATCTTCTTTCCTATAAAAATTTATCAGCATCATTGATATTAACTAATTCTGAGGCTGGATCTATTTTATATTTATAAGAAAGAAAGTTAATGGTATTCATAAAGTTAACATAATTACAATGTCTATAGTCTTATCAGATGGCAGGTGCTTCCCAAGTTATCTTAGTGATTATGGGAAGATAGTGTATCCAAAATATATTGTATTGTTTAGAATCAGTTAGTTAAAGATCGAAGCTATACAATTTTAATTGCAAAGCAATACGAATTTTAGAGAACTCTGCAGTGAAAGCTGCTTAGATTTTTAGAATATGGGCTCCCCCTTCCCGGCTTTTAAGTGGAGGAGAAATCAGTGCATTGAACGAAGCATAGTATCACGTAAAATGGCGTTAATACGCATTTGATATCCTTTCCCTTGACTTTTAAAGTCACGCTGGAACGTCTGAATCCACACGCACTGTTGTGACAGTTTTGGGTGGTTTATAGAATGGATTGCGAACGGCATTTTTCCAGAACACATCATTGAGTGACGGAATATCTCTATAATCAATTGCATTGTCCGGCATTACAGCCAGTTTATCAACTTCAACTCTCTGTTCATCTGTCAAAGGTGATAAGTTACCTACCTCAATTTTATAACGAACTTTCTTCTTTATAAAGTTTCCTCTCTTTCAAATTGGCTCGCCGTGCTGAAATAATACGGATTACCTCTATGCCATTTTTATCGTCATGGACAATATGCGCTACGAATAGTAATAAAAAAACATCCATGAGCCATAAAGCTTGCTAACCATACTCTCCATTTTCAATACGGTCTTGTTTAGCCATGGAGAATGGATCAGAAAAAACATATGCAGATATTTCAAAACTTTACACGGTGCTTTCTAAGATTACTTTTTGTTTTAGCTTCATTCCATTCAAATCTCATTTTTATACCTTATATTAATACATTTATAAGGGCACTATATACATCAAGAGTTTTTAGATGAACACTAAATTATCCATGTTTTTATACAATTAATATAATTTAACACTTTTAAAATTAGTGATTAATTAACTAAAAATATTAAAAAAATAATAAATTATTCTAAGGCTTTATGCATATAATATGCAAATCGAATAAAACTTACAAGCCTGTTGAATAAAATGATATTAATTGGCTATTTAGGGGCTGCTCCTGAAAGAAAAAAGAATTTTGGTGCCGAAACATTCAATTTTCGTATGGCTACCTCTGAGAGCTATGCAGATAAAAATACCAATAAAAAAGTGACAAAACAAAATGGTATTCCGTGGTGCTTTTTAATCTACATACATTTGGAAAAACTTGTTCTTCAGTACAAAACTGCCCCTTTTTCCGAATGAATGAGAGGAACGGTTTTTTTTATGGTCAACGCTACAAAAGATGCAATCAGCACTTTCAAGAAACCACTAACAAAAAAACCTAATGAACTTATTAAAACTGTCAGAAAAGGAACCTGTGTCATATACGCTACCCATGGTATTCCAAAAGAATAGACTATCCCAATGCCACCCACAGTATTTATCACAAATAATATTATAAAATTTAACCGCTGCCAAAATAATTCTACCATAAAGCCAATAAAAAATGCAGCAAATGGAAAACTAATCAGATAACCACTCGTAACTCCTGAAAAAACACTAATTCCACCACGACCACTAGGCAATAGAGGTAACCCAATTGCAATAAGAACAAGGAAAAGAAGTGATGCTAACGCTCCCCTTTTTGCTCCAAGTATAGAGCCTGCTAACATCGGAGCCATAGACTGAGCTGTAATAGGGACACCCAGCAAAAAAGGAAGATAAAGAGGAGGAAAAAGACTCAAAACAGCGTAAATAGAGGCAAATAAAGCAATATAAACCAAATCCTTTGTATTCACTGAATTATTCCTTCACTAGGGAAAAGCTTTCGTTATTGTTGTACAATTAATAAAAAGTATCAGATTTATAAAAGTACACTTTAAATGCCTTAGATATAGAGAAAAATACTATAATAATTTATTTTAATAATATTACTTATATGAATCATATTAGATTCTACAATGTTTAATTATATCATAAATTACTATAGTTAAATTCAATAATAGTGATATACGAATATTATATAACAACAGCATAACAAAATAATACATTTATTTTAGTTATTATGCTTTGAATGCATGAGAGGAACAGATCTTTTAATCGCGAGTGCAATAAAGGATGCAATCAACGCTTTTAAACAATCGCCTATCAAAAAAACTGATGAAACCATTAAAACATTCAGTAAAGAAACTTTGGTCATATACGCTGTCCATGGAACCCCAAAAGAATAAACTATCCCAATGCCACCAAAAGTATTTATCATAAATAATGTTATAAAATTTAACCGCTGCCAAAACAACTCTACCATTAAACCAATAAAAAATGCGGCAAATGGAAAACCTATTAAATAACCACTTGCAATCCCTGAAAAGACACTGATTCCACCACGACCACCAGACAACAGAGGTAATCCAGTCGCAACAAGAACAAGAAAAAGGAGTGACGCTAAAGCACCCCTTTTTGCCCCAAGTATAGACCCTGCTAGCATCGGTCCCATCGATTGAGCTGTAACAGGTACCCCTAGAAGAAAAGGAAGATAAATAGAAGGGAAAAGGCCCAAAATAGCATAAATAGCGGCAAATAAAGCAATATAAACTAAATCTTTTGTATTCATTTAATTCTTCTTTTACTATAAAAACTCTGATTATTACGAGATGCTGTATCAATAGTATCAGCATCATAAGAACGCGCTTCCAATGCTTCAGCCACTTCTGACGCCATTCTTATGGTCCGTATAATTAAAGGTATCGCAAGAGCAACAATGTTAGTATTAAGTCCCCGTGCTTGCTGTGCTTCATGTACCTCATTAAACTTTTCACTCAAAAGAGGAATAAACCTGATCGCCATAGAGATAACCATACTCACTTTTGATGGATTTATACCAAAACAACGAAAGGGCTGGAGGCCTGCTTCAATTGCATCCACCATATCTGACACTTTTGTTGTGAATGAAATAATTGATGATAAAGAAAAGAGGATAACAAGACGTAATATGACCTCAACCCCCGTAAGCCAACCGCTAAAAATAGTTTGAAATACAAATAGAAGAACTAAAAGCAATCCCATCGATTTAAATTGCTTTATCACAGTTTTGAAAGGAATCTTGGCGACTCTATAGAATAAGCTGACAAACAACAAAAATAAACCAAGAAGCGCTATGGAAGAAACCATTATTATAAAAGTTCCACACGCCGTAAGAAATAATAACTTAACTCCAGGCCTTAACCTATGAATAAATGTATCCCTCGGAATATATAAACCGATCATGACATTCTTCTTATATACTCCTTTATAGCAACAAAAGGTACATCATCAATTGCTATCTCCCCCTTATCAAAAACCAGCACTCTATCAAACTTTTTCAAAAACTCTAAATCATGCGATACAACTATTGCAGTTTGTGGTAATTCTTCTATCACTTGCGTAACGCGATGCTTATTTCGTAAATCAAGTAATGTCGTCGGCTCATCAAAAATAATATAGTCTGGTTTCATTGCAACTACACCGGAAATAGCAACGAGTTGTTTTTGCCCACCACTTAATAAATGGACAGCGTGATTTCTGAAATCTTGAAGTTCATAGCGCTGTAAAATTTCATCTACACGCTCCTTAATTTCATCTTTATTAAGCTTTAAATTTTTGAGACCAAAGGATAAGTCCTCTTCAACTAATGGTAAAACAATCTGATTATCTGGATTTTGAAAAACAAATCCAACTTTACGCTTTACTGCTTTTGCATCGCGTTTTGTATCAAGCCCATCAACGCTTACAAAACCATGAGATGGTAATTGGAGCCCATTAATAAGACGAACAAATGTACTTTTTCCAGAACCATTCGCACCTATAATAGCAATTCGTCTTTCGGTAAGCTGTACAGTAATATTTCTTAAAACACACAAATCACCAAAAACTTGTGTTACCTCATCAAATTTTATAATCCCCAAAGTTTATTCCAATCAATCCCTTTTATTAGCTCTTCTTTCTCTATCGTTTCAGTTTATAACCTAAAAGTAATAACAAGCACCATAGAGGAATAATAATGACTGCCAAACTCATATCAGGCATCTGTACAGGAATATATGTTTCAAGAAAAGGCACGCTTATTCCTATCATATCAAAAAGTCGAGTCATCAATCCATTTTGCCCAAAACCACTGACAAACATAATGCAAAACAATAAAGCAAGAAAGATGAGGCAAAGATAGTTAGCGTAAGGATATAAACCAAATGCATAAATAAAATCGCCCTTTCTGTTCTTATATGCATTGCGAAATTTCAAATGAACAATAACAATAATAGCCCAAGTAATCACTGCTGCTGCAGTTGCAAGAGCCATGATCCGCATGAAACTATTATCAGGAACAAGAGCATTAACAACGACAATCAACGCCGTACATAATGATGAAAAAAGGATAGCAATATAAGGAACACGAGCAGCACTCAGTTTACTAAAAATATGTGGTGCATTTTTTTGTACAGCTAAACTATAAAGCATACGGCCATTAGAATAAATGCCACTATTGTAAACAGAAATAGCAGCCATAATCACCACAAAATTCAAAATATGACCAGCAGCAGGAATTCCTATAGTCTCGAAAATTGTGACAAAAGGACTACCATTTTTTCCAATCATATTCCAAGGGCTGATTATCATAATAACGCTGATAGAACCAATATAAAAAATTATAATCCTCCACATAACTTGACGAATAGCCGCTGGAATTGTTTTTTGTGGATTAGATGCTTCTCCAGCAGCAATACCAATAAGCTCCGTTCCTCCAAAAGAAAACATTACTACAGAAGTTGCTAAAACAACCCCTACTGCTCCATAAGGGAAAAAACCGCCATGGTCCCAAAGATAATGAATATTCGCTTGATTTTCCCCTAGTCCAGTGACAATGAGAAAAATTCCCAAAATAATCATACCAATAACAGCAGCCACTTTGATCAAAGCGCAAACAAATTCAAATTCTCCATAAAAACGAACATTAAACAAATTAACAAATGTAACAAATAAAAGAACAATGAAAGATGTCTTCCAATGATCAATCAAAATCCAATGATCAAGGTAAAACCCTATCACTGTAAGTTCAGCCATGCTCACAAGAATATAAAGAAACCAATAATTCCAACCTGTTATGAAACCAGCTAATCTCCCCCAATATTTATAAGCAAAAAAACTAAATGCTCCTGAAGACGGTTCTTCTACTGACATTTCACCAAGCATTCGCATAATGAAATACATAATAATCCCGCCGACAAGATAAGATAAAATAACTGAGGGACCAGCTAATTGAATTGCCTCGGTTGACCCATAAAAAAGTCCCGTCCCAATAACGCCACCCAAAGCAATCATTTGAATATGGCGATTTTGAAGGCTACGCTTCAATTCCTCGTGCTTTTTTTCAGACATCATGCCTCACTACTTTTGTTGAACTTAACCTCAACTTTTATTGAAAAATTAGGCACCTCTTTCAAAAAACACAAAACAAACGTAAACTTATTTTCTCATCATAATGCAACTCCTCATTTTTTTGTGCATTATACGTATGTCCCGTTGAAGTTTTAAGAAAAAATATGCTCCACCCTTTATTTAAATTAATGTCCTTCATTTTCGTTACACTAACCATTATAGCATTGGTCATTGATAACGCACACTCTGTAATCACATCACATTGGACAACAACCCCCTTTAATAAAATTTTAATAAACCTTCTGCAAACAGATATCTATCACCTTAATCAATCTCTATGCAAGGTAATGCCTGATTTTCTGTCCTCAATTTGCATTACTCTCACTTATTTACCCGCATGGTCTATCTTTGGTGCTTTAGCAATAGTATTTTGTATCTTAAATTACGAAAAACAAAAGCCTTTTCACAAAATATCATATACATATAACGAAGAGTACATTTGATCTTGAAAAAAAATTCTAGAGCTCTCTGTCCTATAACATAATCGATGTCGCTTAAAACCCCTCACTCTATAAAACAACTGAAAATCACTTGATCATCAGAACAAATTAAAACGCTTTATTATAAATATAGGCGCTCACTTATGATTTCTATAGATAACGATAACATCACTTCATCTGTATCAATTTAAAAAAATTAGCGAATAAATCTACCTCCCACCTATAAGAAAACTCTGTACAGAAAAAACTTAAAATATTGCAGTTCATATATTTTTCTATGGCTGCTTCTTTATACTCTACAAAAACTTTTCTTAATTTTCGTACTAGAAACCCCATATAAAAAAACGTCTTCTAATATCAGCTCTCCTTATAAGATTAGAACTTATTAGAATTAATGAAGAAGCTTATAAAAATTATTCTACAAGTCTAACAAAATGCGTGAAATAAAAACTCATCTGTAAATAATTGCAATTATGATAAAAAATATTTCGCACCTTCTCCCTATTGAGAAAATGGTAAGATAACAGCTTCAGTAACACTCTGTTCTTTTAAATCTGAAAATCGTCTCGCTAAAATATCAACTTTTTAGATATCTCATCCAAACTTTTCCATTGATTAATTACCTCTCGAGAAAGTTCTTCAATGAATTTTTCTTGGTAAGCTAGCTTCATTTCTAGTTCTATCAGCCGATCTTCATCCGACATGATTTTTACTCCCTCTTAAATAAAAAAACGTGATTAATTTTATTAATCCTCCTCCCTTTTTCTTCCCATAAAAATGAGAAGTAACTTTTAAACTAATTCTACTCATCTTATTTGCACATTATAAAGGGTTTATGATGATCTTTATTTTCCCAATCACTTATGCAACAAATTTCTTTCTCAAGAACCAGAAAATGTTTTTATCTTTACTAAGATATCTTGACACCATTTTTCATCCTAAAGATCTACATTCCCAGCTTCTTAATTTAAGTGTTATCTAAATTGGAAAGCATTTTATAGCATTAAGGTCAAAGAATACTTTCCTCTGACTTTTACATACTTCTCCTTCAAATTATTATCATATTTATAAATTATTGAAAAAATGCATTCTTGCTTTTATACGTACTTTTAGCTATTACCCTCAAATTAGTTTTGTTTCATTGACTTACAAACCTATGCCGCATTAGCTCAGTTGGTAGAGCACATCATTCGTAATGATGGGGTCGCTGGTTCGAATCCGGCATGCGGCACCATTTTGTTTCTTAAACATGTTGAAATATATAGATTTTTTCTTTAAATGGCCATTTTCAGACCACCTTTTAGACCACCTTCTACAGTTTATATAATTTTACCTAATTTGTTCTTATTTTCTCCTTATTTTTCGTTGAAGTGAATTCTAAAATCTCTTTTTTCCTTCACCTTACTGCTCTCCCTAGCTTGCATGGCTTTGGAAATACACCTGAGGCATCTAATGGCGAATCGTTGTTGTGGATACACTAAAAAGCTGTGCACATTCACGGATTGTTACATATCTATCGCCATCATCAAATATCATTTCATTGCCTTTCTCTTTTTTATGTTATGTAAATGGGCTGGGGGGCTAGGAGGAGAGAACTTCCTATATCTTTAAGCGGCTTTTTGTCAAAATCTTTTTTGTCTCTTGTGCTATTGCCTCTAAAAAGATTTCAATAGCTTGATTGATTTGCTTAAGATGCTGCTGGAAACGTAGCCAATACAACACCAGACAAAGGTGATACCATTGGACCCGAACACCCCACAAAATGCTTCATATGAAAAAGACAAAAGCGTTATTCATATGGAAAAAAATATCTGACGGTGAGGTCAGCGATCATAGCAGCTTTTCTTATAGCTTTAGTCAAAGCCTTTTTTCTTGGGAAAAAAGTTGAGAAGCAAAAGCAAACAAAGGAAGCTTTCAAGATAGCGACAACACGGCTTGAGATAGAAAATGAAATTAATAGAAAAGTGATGCTGATGTGCGCACTAAGCTTTCTAGCTGGTTGCGCGACGAATGAATGAACTTCTTGTATTGGATGGCTGCCAATTTATTTGAATCGACAAGATATCAATGTCATTAGTCCAAATTTGGCGAGAGATATTTTAAAACATAATGAACAAGGTGAACGTTTATGTGATTGGAGACATAAACGGAAAATAAAGTGATAAAAATATAATTTCTCTGAAACATCTATCAATGAAAAGATTTAAAAGAGGTGGATACATTCAGATTAGAAAGTAAAAGCACTTAAAGGATTAAAACACTCTGGTGGTCGATTGGATTTAATTAGAGTGACTGGGACGTCTGAGTTGAAACTAAAGGATTCAACAAGTTATATTTGTGTAAAATGATTGTGTCTATTGATGTATTCTAAGAGCATCTTTGTTATCTTATCAAAAGAAGATGAGAAAAGATTTTATGGATAGCACTACTATCGTCGTTCAAAGAACTGATCATACACAAAGGTTCTGTTTTCAACAAAAATAATATCTAGGAGCCGGCATGCTTGAAGAAAAGCAATCTACGGAACTATATAATGAATAATGGTATAGGCTCTATGTGATTTGTAAATGACGTTGCTTCAGCTTCCTAATTATAATAATGATGTTGACGATAAGGCAAATACTTTCGCACTATATCTGCTTTTTCATGCTAAAGTGGCGGGAACACATTGTGAATGATCTTGGCTGTTAATTTTTCTATAGGTAAATTTCCTATGTGGGAAATAACATGCAACTCCAGTAGAGAAAACCAACAACCATTTTTTCTTTTATTTTTTAACTTAGCTTTTTTACTTTCAAAATTGGCCTGGCAATTTCTTGGAAAATATTGCTTTGCTATTTTAAGACAATTTCTTCCTGAAATAAAATCCTTCTTTTAAAATATCACTGTAATATCTTGCAAACTCATGTACTGCTCTTAGAGAAAGTTTGTAATAGGACCGTGCCTTTCATGGCGTTTATTTTGATGTGTATAACGGAAAAATTAAGAGCGCGTATTATCTTTTCGACACTCAACCACAATCTTACTTTATCACAATATTTATCTTGAGAAGGTACTTTTACAAAGATACTGATAATCTATAAATCGCCCTCACCTAATTCACCTTCTCGCTCATCCTTCCATGCATTGCTCGTCCACCTTTTAAACTACCTTCAATTTTTGATATAGAATTTTTTCTTTAATTTTTTTATTGAATCATAAAAATGATATGTCTCAATCTCACCTCTATGCATCTTTATACGCTTTGATTCTTATTTCTAAAGCCCAGACAGCCCGCATATCGCACTGTTTTTTATATTTAATATATATTTTTAGATTTATTCGTAACTTGTTAGAAAAGTTGCTATATTTTGATAGAAAATCTTCTATCAATTCACTTTTTTCAAAAGGTTCTGAAAGGATTCTTAAAAAGTCTGTAAAGTTAAAGGCTATTTAATACGTATTGTTTCTTTTTTAGAAATCAAAATTGGTGATGCCCCATTCCTTACCAGCAATTGTGTTATTTGCAGAGCAATCTGTATAAGATGGTGTAATCTCTTTTATGAAGTTAACTAAAGTTTTTTGAATTTCTAGCATATTGCTTAAAGACAAAACACTCCCTTTTATTTATGCAAACAGCTTAGACATCGGCTGATAATCCTCTCCGCTTATAAAAAATCCTTTCTTTATAACCTTCAGAACCACAATTAAAGTGGTAAAAGATAGAACAAGATTTTTAGACGATCATAACGCACAATAAAAATAGACCAGTTTAAATGTTCAATGCTAACACCTGCTAAACAGAGGAAAATAAGTTTTAGCACGCCTTCAAATTGTAAGGACTTAAGCCCCCGCGCGCTACGATGGGTTTCACCTCTCATCGTACGATTTACTTTCTCTCAAAAATTTAATCGCTGTAAATATAAAAATCTTGAAGCCCGTCTAAATCCGTGAGAGTTTCTGGAGCTTGCTGTATTAAACGTTGAAACTCCTCACAGCTGCTTATCTGAAGTGCTAACATTTTTCATAAAAGGACGATAGTGGTGTTGAAACATCCCCAAAAAGTTTACGCCATAACCTGAGAGATTATTGCTGATTTCAGGGGATAGAATCAATTTCAGCTCAAAGAAAATCCCACCCATACCAACAAAAAGGTTTAGTCTACATGCCATGAGGAATGTCCTCAATAATTTTGATAATTTTTTGGTAAAATTTCTTTTGCCACCAATATCAGCTGCAACAGGTGTGGAATTAACAGGATTATAATTTTTTATCCTAAAATGTATCCATCATTTTTTACATTCTTTCATCTATCTTAGCCTTCTTTTCACAGCTTCAAGTGATAAAAAGTAACTGCAATTTAAATTATCTTGCATCGAACAAATTGCTCGCAAACTATCCCTATTGGCTAGATGACAACCCATCATCTATTTAAAGAGAGAAAAACTTTTCTTTTTTATTCAGCGATAAAGTAAATACTATTCAATTACTTATGAGTAGTAATTAGATCAAATGGAAACTGCTAATCTGAGTAATCTTGTACCCGTTTATATAGGTTTAGGAAAGCGTGCTGTTATGAATATTCATAAAAATGCTTTAAAAATTGATATCAGCAAAACTTCTGTAAAAAAAAGGAAAAGATGTTCTCTTACTTGCTACTGAAAAAACTGTTCAGATTTGTCTTTATATTACTGAAGAGCTTCAAAAAACATGAAGTTATCCCAATAATTACAAGTGTGCCAACAATTCAACTTTGAGATAATATATCTGTGCTAGAGTTATGCCAATCTCACCAATCTGTTGTTGTCTGTGAAGAGCATAGTATCCATGGAGAAGCTTGGAGATGTAATTGTTAAATCGATTATGGAACAAAACATTCTATGCCAATTTGTATCATTATGAATACACAACGACCCCATCTGTAATAAAAATAAACTGGATATTTTTAACAAATTATGAAATAAATCTAGAATACATAAATAGTGTTAGAAATGACATACTATACAAAAAAATATTCAACTGCTTCCTAATATGTTCGCCAGTTCAAAAACATCATAAATCATTGAGTATGCAAGAAAAGCACATTAATTCACGCAGTCTTGCTCTCAGTAAACCAGCTTTTTTTAAAGATAGTACAGGTATTTTTTTCATTGCTTAAAAACGTACTCCATAAAAACAATATCATATCCTTATAATATCTTATTCAATAAAATTAATATAAATAATATATAGATTATAGAAACATTATTTATATTGATAAAATTTTATTATAATTAAATATTACAATAAATACATATTGACATTTTTAATAATTTTATTTATATAACATAATTAATATTATTCTATATTAAAATAAAACTAAATGAGGTTTATATTTTATGCTAATGTGGAAAAGAGTGATTAATATATTATATTTTTATACATAGGAGGGAAAAATGCTCACAGCATTATTTATATCTATTTTTTCTATATCAACAGTTGTTTTGCCTTTAATATCAGCGCTTGTTCCTTTTTATCCATAGAATGAGCTGTTAATAACGTAAATAAAAGATGTATGCAATGTTATTAGTATTTTTTTTGTGTTTATTATTATTAAGATTTTTGCGTTAATATTATTGTAGTTACTTAGTATTATTGTAGTTACTTAGTATTTTCTGTGATTTTATAGAGGAGCTTCTTGATCTTTTCTATTTAAATTTAACTATCAACATATTTGTAAAGTATATAATTATGCTCCTCTATAAAAAGACTTTCTTTTTCTAAAATAAGTATAACATATTGATTTCGTTACTTAAAAACATCTATATTTACTAAACTCTTGCGTGTAATATCTTTGATTGTCTGAGTACCGGTCAGTGTCATAGCTACCCGCATTTCATTAGCAAAAAGATCAAGGAGATGCATAACACCTTTCTTACCTGCTGCTGCAAGCGCATAAACAAAAGCACGACCAATCATAACAGCATCCGCACCTTGTGCTATCATGCGTACAACATCAAGACCAGAACGAACACCTGAGTCCACTAAAATAGTCAAATGATCCTTTACAGCATCCGCAATTGCAGGCAACGCTCGTGTTGTTGATAATACACCATCAAGCTGACGTCCGCCGTGATTAGAAACAACAATACCATCCGCACCAAATTTTACTGCTTCTCGCGCATCTTCTGGATCAAGAATACCTTTCAAAATCATTTTTCCTTTCCAAAAATCGCGAATCCATTGTAGATCATGCCAACCAATTGATGGATCAAAATTTGCACCAAGCCAACCAACGTAATCATCCAATGCAATTTTCTTTTTGAGATAAGTGGAGACATTTCCAAGATCATGAGGGCGCCCCATAACACCAACGTTCCAAGCCCAATATGGATGAGTCAAAGCTTGTAAAAAACGACGTAAACCAGCATAAGGACCAGACATTCCCGAATGCGCATCACGATAACGTGCACCAGGAATTGGCATATCAACTGTAAAAACCAACGTGCGTACACCAGCCAACCAAGCCCGTTCTAGTGCATCACGCATGAAACCGCGATCTTTGAGAACATAAAGTTGAAACCAAAATGCATCTCCAACCGCCTCTTGTACTTCCGCAATGGGACAAACTGAAACAGAGGATAGAGTAAAAGGAATCCCTTTTGCCGCTGCGGCACGCGCTGCTTTTACTTCTCCACGACGTGCATACATGCCCGTTAGCCCAACAGGTGCAAGTACAATCGGTAAATCAAGTGTCTGATCAAAAAGCTTGATTGAAAGATCAACTTCACCAACTTGCCTTAGAATCCTTTGACGCAGTGCAAGTGCTTGAAGTTCTGTACAATTACGTCGCATCGTTTCTTCAGCATAAGCCCCACCATCAATATAGTGAAAAAGAAAGGGAGGAAGACGACGCTTTGCTGCTTTACGATAATCAAGTGTTGAAGAAATAATCATTGATGGCACCATTGTTCCTAAATGAAAAAAGAAAACATCCTAAAACGCATAAAAGCGAATCCGTATACCTACCTATTCGACATCCTCCCAAAACGCTCTATTGAATAGATAGAAGCAACAGAGATTGCAACTTTCTAAAAAAACTAATTGATAAAAACAACGTCTTTATTTCTCTTATCCAAATTTAAAATCTCACAGTATGTAGTATCATTAATAACGTATCTACTCATATATCGTTCATGTGCAATTGAAATGTTATACTCTCGTTAAACCAATACCTCTTCGAAAGCGATTGCTCCGTAGCTTAATTAGTTATAATTTAAAGTCGTTTCTCCCTCCAAAGGTCCTTACATTATCAGTTATTAAGAATATAGAGTGTCATTAAGTATAAACCATAATCTCCCCCAAAAGATGAAAAAATCCTTTATTAATACTGTAAATAAAGCTGTCGCATACATCCATAAATCTTCTTATATCAATATTCAAAACTGAGACCTGTTACTTGTTCATGAAAGTTTATAAAAATATACAGTGTCTAATTCACATAAAGCATAAAAAAACTTTTAATGTTCATACTAATAGAAGCTCTTCATATTTAATTGAATAATTTTCTAGCAATATTATATCTTGAGGCTATAAATGAGTTACTAAAATTAGAACAATGTTTAAAAAAATTGTTACTAAACTGTAGTGAAAAACTTATTTATTGGCTCTTAAGGATAATTTTTATACGAAATAAAATATACTGGTCATTTAAGCTCTAGAAAAATGGCGCCAAGTGTAGCATCCAATCTCGCATATTTACTTTGAAAAGTGAATACGCTACTGTTATATTGAATTTTATTAACCTATTGATTTATTATAATAATAAATATGAATAACATATTGAATATAGTAAAATTCTTTCATTGTAGATTTTGTCATGATGAAATAACCAAAACTATTCTTTTGCACATCATAAATGGAGTTTGTATAGATAAAACCTCTTTAAAAAAGAAGTAAAAATGCCTCTCATACCCTCTCAAATACAAAACCATAACTTTGAAAACTGAAAATAAAATGCATAGTGCCGGTTTTATGAAGGATAAAATTTTCTTTTATCTAAAATACGCTTTCTGCATACATGTTATCAAAATTCGTGGTTCCCAACTCATTTAAAATGCTTGGACAACTTTAAACCCTGTGCTTGATAATGTGATCCAACATCATGTCCATAAAGGGTTGATGGTCGATTAAGCATATGCTCATAGACCAAACGGCCAATAATTTGACCATGCTCTAAGATAAAAGGAACTTCATGGCTCCGCACTTCTAAAACCGCTCTTGCTCCTTTTCCACCCGCCTCCTTATGCCCAAATCCTGGATCAAAAAAGCCTGCATAATGCACTCTAAACTCACCAACTAAAGGATCAAAAGGAGTCATTTCTGCGGCATAAAGCGGAGGCACATGAACAGACTCTCGTGAAACTAAAATGTAAAATTCATCAGGATCAAGAACCAACTCTCTCTGACCACGATCAAAAAGAGGTTCCCAAAAATCTAAAACGTGGGCAACAGCACGTTTATCAATATCAATAACACTTGTATGATGTTTACCACGATAACCTATAAGCCCGTTTTCGTCTCCCTTTAAATTAATGGAAAGACCAATACCACCAACACTAATATTAGGAAAATCATCCGATATCAGTGTTTCTTGCCTTTGCAAAGTGTGCAACTCTATTTCATTTAAATAACTTTGCCCTTTTCTAAACCGAAGCTGTGATAAATGTGAGCCTGTATGCACCAAAATTGGAAATGTGCGTGGACTAATTTCCAAATAAAGTGGACCATGATAACCAGCACAAATTTTATCAAACTCTTGAGCATTATCCGTAATGACACGTGTAAAAATATCTAATCGGCCTGTAGAACTTTTGGGATTGGCAACAGCAGATAAAAATTCTGGTAACGCTAAACTTTCCAAAAGAGGAACAATATAAACACACCCCGTTTCCAAAACGGCTCCACCTCGTAAATCAAACTCATGCAACTTTAACCGTTCAAGCTTATCCAAAACTTTTGTATCAGATCCCGGCATAAAAGAAGCACGTATACGATAAGCTTTCTCCCCTAAACGAAGATCAAGGCTTGCTGGTTGTATTTGAGATCTATCAAATGGATACTGAGCCTTGAGAACGTTATTCTCAATCAAAGCTTGTATATCACTATCTGCTAAAATACCGCTTATACGCGCCATATATATTGCCTTCCCTTTTTACATTGTTTCTTTTTTGACCTAGATGATAAATTGGTGCAAGCTATTTTAAAGTGATAAAAACTATTTCTATGTTTTTTCCAACTGATTTGTTAACATAAAATAAAATAGGAGGTATTGTAAAAATAATACCTCTCAGCTCTCTTGTTCTTGAATGTCGCGCAAATGATGTTATCATAATTTTCTATAGAACCCTTAAGATTCCTGTTAGAATTTATTATGATTATACGCCATCTTAGCGAAAATATTATTAATCAAATCGCCGCCGGTGAAGTTATTGAACGACCAGCAAATGTTGTCAAAGAACTTGTTGAAAACGCTATTGATGCTGGTGCAACACGCATTGAAATTATTACAGCAAATGGTGGAAAAAATTTTATAAAGGTGAGTGATAATGGTTATGGAATTCCTGCAGATCAGTTAACTTTAGCAGTTTCTCGCCATTGTACCTCAAAGATTACCGATGACGTACACAATATCTGCTTCCTTGGATTTAGAGGAGAAGCCCTCCCTTCTATTGGTTCTGTTGCTAAACTTAAACTCATTTCACGAACAAAAGATGCTGAGAGCGCTGCTGAAATTTCCGTTACTGCAGGAAAAATTGTAGGACCCAAACCAGCTGCTGCAAATCTTGGAACAATTGTTGAAGTTCGTGATCTTTTCTTTGTCACGCCGGCACGATTAAAATTTATGAAAACTGATCGGGCTGAAACAAATGCTATTAGCGATATGATTAAGCGAATTGCTATTGCATTTCCACATATCCGCTTTTCTCTTTCAGGATTAGACAGAACATCTATGGAACTGTCTGCTACAGAAAATAATATTCAAGGACAATTACAACGTATTACGCAAATTATGGGAAAAGAATTTGCCCCTAATAGCATTGCGCTGAATGCTGAACGCGAAGCGGTGCGCTTAACAGGTTTTGCCTGTTTACCATCTTTCAACCGAAATAACAGCCTTCATCAATTTGCTTATGTTAATGGGCGTCCCGTGCGTGACAAGTTTCTATGGGGCGCTATCCGAGGTGCTTATGCTGATGTCATGACACGAGATCGTTATCCTGTCGCTATTCTTTTTATTGATCTCCCACCTGCTGAGGTAGATGTTAATGTTCACCCAGCCAAAGCTGATGTACGATTTCGTGATCCAGGATTAATTCGTGGTTTGATTGTTGGAGCTATTCGTGAAGCATTGCAGCAATCTGGTATTCGTCCTACCTCAACCCGTTCTGAAGCAATGCTTGCTGCATTTCAAACACAACAATCATTGGCACAACAATCATTGGCACAACAACCATTAGGCAATTTTAAGAACACGCACCTGTCCTCTTCTTACAGTTCACAGCCTCATCATTTTACCAGCGCTTCAATGGTCCAAAAACCATTGGATAGTACTAGCTCTTTTGATTTAAAAGAAGATGCCGCTCCTATTATGGAGGGCTTAAATACACCAAGTGGGGATGCATACATTCCAAGCACTACATCTTCATCAGAAGAGTTATCTTATCCATTAGGAGCGGCCAGAGCACAAATCCATAAAAACTATATTATCGCCCAAACACAAGATAGTTTGATCATTGTCGATCAGCATGCAGCTCACGAACGATTGGTTTATGAAGCACTCAAAAATGCACTTTATTCCAAACCGCTTCCTTCACAGTTATTACTTATTCCTGAAATTGTAGAACTCTCTGAAGAGGATGCAACATGTCTTTTAACGCATAAAGATGCTTTGCAAAAATTTGGATTAGGAATAGAACCATTTGGACCAGGAGCAATTGTTGTGCGTGAAACACCTTCCATGTTAGGAGAGATCAACGTCCAAGCCCTTATTCAAGATCTCGCAGATGAGGCCGCTGAGTATGATACAACAAATAATTTAAAAGAAATGCTTGATTATGTTGCCGCAACGATGGCCTGTCACGGTTCAATACGGTCAGGGCGCCTTTTACGCCCCGAAGAAATGAACACACTATTACGGCAAATGGAGGCAATACCTAATACAAGTACATGTAATCATGGACGCCCTACTTATATTGAACTCAAATTGGCAGATATAGAACGGCTTTTTGGCAGAAAATAAACTCTTCATCATTTTGACAAGAAAAATATTTTTAAATTAACTCTCGACTTTATAATATATTTTATGGCACTTTTCTTGAATCTCTTGTATCAAGCAAAAAGGAGTTATAATGTTTTCCGATAGTGAACGCGAAGCAAAAATTCATTATTCTAATAACGGATATGACATTATAGAATATGGTACCTATACTATTTGTGCTGTTAGCGGGCAAAAAATCCCTATAGATGATTTAAAATATTGGAATCATCACCGCCAAGAAGCATATGCTAGTTGTGAAATCTCCTATCAGCGTGAACTTGAGTGCAACCCATATCTCAAGCAATTGTTAAAAACAAAAGAAAAATAACCCTTTGAAAGCTATAAATTTAGCCTTTGCCTTTTAGACAAGAAAACTCAAGGGAACGTTTTCTAAAGCGGGTCATGACCTCCTCAAGAACCATGCGACAGAAGTCTTTTTGAACAAAATCGACATTCACATCAAAGACAATAAGATTTTTCAAATCTTTTTGCGTGTGAATTGTCTGTATACGGGTATAATCTTTAGCTGTTGTTGCGAGCCATAAATTGTGCATTTTAGCCTTTTGTATAAGGCTTTTTAAATTTTCATCTGTGAAAAAATAGTGGTCTGGATATATGTAAGTTTGCACCACATGACCAGACAATTCTTTAATAGATTTAAAAAATTTATCTGGATTGCCAATACCGGCAAATGCCAAAAATGATTTTCCTGAAACCTCATCAGAAGCACTGGCTTTAAGATGAGCACGATATAAAGGCTTTCCAGTACGCGAAACAAGAAAAGCAACATTATCAGGCACATCGGAGTGACCAATCAATAAAACACTATCCATAAAAGAAAACTGCGTTTTTAATGGTACGCGCAAAGGTCCTGCTGGAAAGACAGCTTCATTACCAAAACCGCGCATCGCATCAACAACGAGTAACGCATAATCCATATAAAGACGGCGACTTTGAAATCCATCATCCATTAAAATAAGATTACATCCCTCTTGCTTAAGCCGTTGCGCCGCTGCATAACGATTAGGTGATACAGCTACAAAAGCATGCCGTGCAAGTAAAAGTGCCTCATCTCCAACATTGTGTGGAGTATCATATTTCTCATTTACAAGATGTACCCCTTTAACTGATCCACCATAACCACGAGATACAATACCAGGTACAAAACCAAGTTCTTTAGCCACCTTGGTAAAAGCAATAACAACCGGCGTTTTACCCGCACCACCACATGTAAAATTTCCAATACACAAAACAGGCAGATTAATCACGGGAGGCTGTCTTGCCATAAAACGACTTGAAAAATAACCATACCCCCATGAAACTGGGGCTAATACAAAACGCAAAAAGCTTTTATTTTTCCACCAAAAATGGGGGGCGCTAATATGCATATCTACCCTGACGCTGACGTAAACCTGTTTGTATTACAAGGGGTTGTAAAAATGGATCTAAAATCTTTAATGTGCGCTCAAGTGCACCTGCCATACCTGTCGCCACTTCATGAGCCTTATCAACCATTTCTTGTCGCAATGTTTCATTTGTTAAAAGCTTATACACCTGAATAGCAAGCTGTTTTGTATCTTGAACCATATATGCTGCATCATGCGTTAGAAATTGTTTGAACATCTCTTGAAAATTTGAAACATGGGGCCCTGTCAAAATAGCGGAACCAAGTAAAGCCAATTCCAATGGATTGTGTCCACCATTTCCACATAACGATTTACCAACGAAAGAAACTTTCGATAAGCGAAGAAAAAGCCCCATTTCTCCAATGGTATCTCCCCATAAAATATCGGTATTCATGTTTGGAACAGCATCTCTACTCCTACGAATAAAACTTAACCCCTTATTATCGCATTTTCTGATAAGATCTTCTGAACGTTCAGGATGACGAGGCACAATAATTGTCAATAAATCTGGCAAATAATTTTTAACAATCTTATGGACCTCAAAAGCAATCTCCTCTTCCCCTTCATGCGTTGAAACAGCTGCCCAAACTGGGCGATTGCCGATAGCATTACGATAACGTGCAAGCAATGCTTGATTTTCAACCAGAAAAACATCAGCCTTGAGATTACCAGAAAACGTAACAGATTTTACGCCAAGTTTATGGTAATAAGCTACATCTCTTTCGTTTTGACCAATCGCCAAATCAATATCCTTAAAAATATGTTTGGCAAGAACGCGTCGTTTTTGCCAAGCTTTAAAAGAACGTTCAGACATATGGGCATTAACCAAAATCTGCGGAATACGCATTTTTGCAAGTTCTTTAATACGAAGGGGCCAAATTTCTGATTCACAAATCAAGACGAGATCAGGCTTCCAATGACTAATAAAACGGCGCACTGCAAAATCTAAATCCAAAGGAGCATATTGATGAATCAACCTATTACCAAAATGTTTTTTCACAAGAGTAGAAGATGTCACAGTCCCAGTTGTCATTAACACATTGATTTTCAATGATAAAATATAATTTACAAGTGGAAAAAGTGCAAGTGTTTCTCCAACACTTGCTGCATGTAACCAAACTAATGAACCTTGGGGGCGTACATGAGAACTTTTACCTAAACGCTCTTTTTTGCGACACCACTCTTCTTTTCCACGAATAGCACGACAGAACAAATAAAAAGGAATAACAGGACATAAGCAAAAACCAATTATCCGATAGCTTAAAAGAGCCGTATGTGCCTTTAATTCTACCATTTAAAATCACCTCATCCAGCTATTTTAAGATATCTATATGCTTATTTTGTTAAAAAATTCATCAACACTAGTGGTTGCTTCCGTATTTTTTTAATATCATCCATATCTTAAATAAAAAACGCTTAATCCATGAGAAAATTCAATACATAAAGGACAAAAAATGCAATTTTATCACCATATTTTTTTAAAAACTTTCCTATAAAAATAACATATACACATTATTTAAATCTCTTTTAATGAAATTTTATCACTTCATTCTGCACCCTATAAAAATCTTACTCAAAAATAACAAAACTATTTTTTAATCAATTATAATTTTGAAAATATAAATGATAAATACCATACAACCTATGACATATTTTTTCAGCTCACTGAATAAATACTTCTTATGATTTTAGTGAGGCTTTGAATTGTAAACGTTGGTATTTTAGAGAAAAAACTTATTTTTACATATGTTAGGTATTGTCAATTTTTCAAAAAATAATCCATATAGACATTACAACCTAATATAAATAAAATATGTTTAAAAGGAAGCTCAATCTCTATTATTTCATTTCAATAAAATGAATATGTCAAACAAATCTTAAAAAAAAACTTTTGAATGGTATAGAGTTCTCATTTTAAATTGTGATATCATCTCTTAAAGGTAATCCAGAAAAATCTAATCTTGTTTAATAGAGAATTTCTTAAAAGTCTTACAGCAATTTAAATAAGAGTTTTCAAAATTTTAAATCCTCTCTTTTCAGGAGGTTGCATGATATCTTATTCCTTTTAAGATTGTATATAATCAACACAAAATGACTAACTTATAGATTGTAGTTTTAAACGAGTACTCAAGAAGCCCTTATGAGGTAAGTTAACTTTATAAATCTATTCAGTTTCTCTAAGTTTCTAATTTTGGTAAGTTTCTAACAACTTTCATGGTTTCTAAGCTTATAGTAATAACTCGTTGAAAAAATTCCAATGGATAAGTAGGGAGTGCTAATAATCTCAATAGAGTAGTAATTCGTATCATTAATAATGCTACTCTTTGTATTAATCTTAACGCATTAATGTCTCATACCCATTCAAGAGCAGAGCAACTATTCACAATATAATCATAAACTTCGAGTGATCGCTGTCATGATAATATTGCTGTTGCAAATAGGTTGATAGAACTGTCTTGCATTTTTATTAAGCGCAAAGATGGTGGTGCAACAATGGATTTTATACCTTGCACGAACACTATTATGAAATGGGTTTGGGTGCCTTGAGAGATGTTTTTTTTAAGAAAACATATGAATTTTAAACAACAAGCATATTCTTTTTTACGACGTTCTATTTTACTCGAAGAAAGTACCTATGAAAAGGACGACTAAACAAAAGCGTGCAGCAATCTACAGGCTATAATAACCAAATATTCAAGCTTTATTCTGCATCGCCTAACTCAGAATCAAGAAACTGATGCAAATCTACAATGTAATAACGTTGTAATGCATTATCTACACTGCTTTGCGCTTTTGCCTGCCATGCTTCTTGAGCGGATTTATAATCTGAGAAAATACCAACCACATCTAAATCATCGGGATTCTTGAATTGATTACTGTTAAGATTTTTTAATTCCCCACCAAATACAAGATGTAAATATTGTTTTTTTTCGTTGGTTTCAGTCATATGTGCCTCTATATTATTTAGATTATTTTAGCATGCTTTTACGTGATTAAACTAACTTTGTTTGACGAACAACATCTATCATATCTTGACAGCAATTATTTTTACCAGCAATTAAAAGTCCATATTGGTAAGGTTCAATTCCATAAGATAGTAAAGAGGCATCAAGCGATAAAAAACACCCTCCACACTCCTGCAAAATAAGATCAGCAGCGGCAATATCCCATTCATGACAATTTGGACGAACTAATACGATATCAATTTCATCTTGAGCAACAAGAACAATACGATAAGCAAGAGAAGGAAGATAATGGTAAAGACTAACTTGATTGAGGAAATCATCTGGTAATTTTTGTGCGAGCGATTTATCAAGTGAAATTTTATATTTTCGATGAACCTGAAAGGCTAAACGAGGAAGTTTTATCCCATTTAATGTTGCCCCTCCACCCGTTACAGCTGTATAAACATCTCCTTGAGCCGGACATTGTAGTACGCCCACAATAGGACGCCCATTCTCAATAATGGCAACCGAAATACACCAATAAGGACTGCCAGAAAGAAAACCACGCGTTCCATCAATAGGATCAACAACAAAAGAGCGCTCATAATAATCTTGTTTTTCTCGATTATCTTTTGTTTCTTCTGAAATCCATCCATAATTTGGACGAGCTCCAAGAAGCTTCTCTTTCAAGAAATGATCAACAGCAAAATCTGCTTCACTGACCGGGGAATTACCTTCTTTAATCCAGACATCCAACGTGCATCCAAAATACCGCATTGCTAAATCTCCTGCCTCTCGACAAACGTCACGCAAAAGATTTAAATCAGAAGAATGATGCGTATTATTTTCCTGCAAGTGTCATCCCTTCAATTAATAATGTTGGAGCTGCTGTACCATAACGCCGATCAATATCATTGGCAGGTGTTAAATGTGCTAACATATGAAGCAAATCAGAGCCTAGCGTTACTTCACTCACCGGATAAGCAATTTCACCATTTTCAATCCAAAAACCGGAAGCCCCACGACTATACTGACCAGTAATAAAATCAATGCCATGACCGAATAATTCGGTCACATAAAATCCATTTCGCAAATCTTTTATCATATCGCAAGGCGATACTAAACCCGGTTCAATAGCAAAATTTGTACTGGTCGGCTGCACTAATGATGCTGAACGCACACCATGTCCATTTGTTTTAAGTCCCAGTTCACGTGCTGTAGATGATGAAAGAAGCCAATTTTTTAAAATACCATTTTCAATAATATTGAGTGTTTGTCCCTCTACCCCTTCTCCATCAAAAGGATGAGAAGCATTTCCACGTAATCGCAAAGGTTGATCGGTTACATTAACATTAGGCTTCATCACTTCCTTACCTAAGAAATTCTGTAAAAGACTCGTTTTTCGAGCCACAGAGGCTCCATTGACCATAGATGCGATATGCCCTGCAATTCCACGAGCCGTACGCGGATTAAAAATAACATCAACGCCCCCAGTTGCCGCACGAACTGCACCCAAACGTCGAACTGCACCAAGCCCTGCATTCTTTCCCACAGTTTCTGCTGCCTCTAAATCAGAAAAATGTAAGGCTGTTGTATAATCATAATCCCGCTCCATCTGTGTTCCTTCACCTGCAAGAGCACTACAAGAACGTGAAAAACAACTTGAGCGATAGGCTCCACAAAAACCATCGCTGGTCACAAGAATAAACCCACTACGGCCATAAGCTGTTGCAGCGCCACCAGAATTGCTTACACCTTTAATATCAAGAGCTGCTGCCTCCGTTTTTAAAGCATCTTCTGTTAAAAAATGACTGCTAGGTACAAAATCATCAAAAAGATCAAGATCTTTAGGATGCTTAACCAAACACTCTTTATCTGCCAAACCTTCAAATAAACTATCGGGAGAAGCTTTAGCCATCGCAACAGCACGTTCCGCAAGTTCTTGCGGATAAGATCCTAAATTAGCAGAAACACTTGCTACTTTTTTTCCAACAAAAACCCTTAGAGTAAAATCATTGCTCTCTGCTGCTTCTGTCGATTCAACTTTCCCAAAACGAACTGATACACTGGTAGAATGAGCATGAACAATAACAGCATCAGCAGCATCTGCCCCAGAACGCCTTGCTGCTTCAACCAGCGAAACTGCTTTCTCAATCTGGTTTTTGTCAGTCATCATAGACTCCCTAAAATATTTTATTATTTACATTGATAAGCATTCTGACAAATTTATACAAATCAGAATATAACTCTTGTGTGTTTATTCATAAGATTATGCATATTTCATGCATTCTTTTTTTTAATGCATTAAATCATTTCCCTTTTAGCTTCTTTATGAAAAGACGTAATATGCTGTATATGCCGTAAAATCTCTTTAGTTTCAAGATTTCTCATGGGCCCTTATCATTTTAGATAATCCAATCTGTACTGACAATCAAATCAACCGAAAATTTGGCAATTAACAAAAGGCCTAACAATAACATTTGAATTTAAGCCAAAATCCTCAAAAATTCGAAAAGTATAAAATGACTTAAGTCACAAGCCTTATGTCCTCTGGATAGTCAAATAACTTCCTTCATTCCTATAGCATTCTTTAATTTCCAAGCAAGAATCAAGAAAATGCCTTATATTTGTGTATACTTCTTCGCTTCTATAAACTCTCTCATAATAAGATGGCAATCTTGTAAACAAAAAAACACTTTGATTTATAATCATAATTGATCATTTTGTAATTTGCATAAAAGAATCAAATATCATTAAATTTTCTCCGTTTCGAACCTATTCATGTTGAATCAATCACAACTATTTGCGAGCATATCATCAGTAAGGGGCGTATGAATAAAAACTATTTAAGAAGGAGTCAAAATGTCTTTTATGAATGCTCTCAAATCAAAAACTATCGCAACATTAGAAACTGGCAAATATCATGACAATATCAACCTACAGATTCACAAGAGCAGAAATAAGCTTCTACAACTTTCTTTATTTTCAGTAAAAATGCGCGCCTTATAAGCTTTTATATATTGAATAAAATTCAATGGCTTTTATAAGATCTTTGGTGCAAAATTAATTTTCTCAGATGATTTGACACGATTTCAACGACTAACTAAAAAACAGATCATAGCTCATCGATTTGCTATATACTCATAACTGATTTCATTCTAACAAGGCTAAGATTTCTGCACCTTTTTTAAGGTATTAACTTCTTTATAAATGCCCCCCTTACGAGATGCTTTTGTTTTCAGTAAGAGCACGTCTGCTCATTTCAATCATTGCATCGCGAAGATGTAACTTAATTTTTGACCCAATAATCATTCCAAAGAAAGGAGAAAATAAACCAGACATGGTTACAGTATGACGAATTTTGTTATTTGAAGAACCCGATTTTGTTGAACAAATATATTCATGATCAAAACTCATACGTGTAAAAGGAAGTTTAGCATAATCAGAAAAACAAACATTTTTTATAACTTTATCAAGTGTAAAAGTTACTGTAGGTCCCTTTTTAGGTTTCATGCGTCCTATAGCACCTTCTTTGAAAGGACCAGAAAGTTCTACCCACTCAAGTTCACTATCCCAGCAAGGCCATGATGCCACATCTTCCCATATAGCCCAAATTTGCTCAGCACTTGCTTCTGTACTAATCTCTTCACTATATATCCAATTAAACACGATAATCTCCCCTTTTTTACAAATTACTTATCTTTAGTGATAAAGAATAATATAAAAAAGTATCCTTAAAGCTGCACAACGATAAGATAATTAATACTCTCAGATTTACTTAATATGTAATGATTAACTCAACAAGCGATATTACTAAACTAAACACACAAATATTCAGGATAAATGAACACTATTGTCTACCTTAAATAAAAAATATCTGTTTTAAGTTCATACAATAACAAAAATAGAAGTTACGCATCATATAAGATATAAATGCAGACTGCATAGCTTAAAGCTTTCAACTGCTGATGAAATGTGATGATTAAGGTATGGCAGAAAGAAATTAGATAAAAAAGATCATAACTATTATCGAGGAATATATATCCTATTGGAGAAAAAACATCCTTCTGTATTAAAGCTAATAAAAATTCATCAATTCCTTTAACATTAGAATCTTTTATTGATTTTCTGCTTAACCTTTTAAAAACCATATAAAATGAAGAAAACTGTGAAGAAGCATTTTTTCATCCTATCGGATAAAAACAAGAACTTTCTCAAGATGTAAGCGATCGTAATTTATAGAGACGTATTGCTGTCTCACCATAAAACCGCTCATCATCTAAATAAAAGACATCAGGTAAATGAATCATTGTATCTTTCTTTTCTTCAAGTATGAAGAGTGTATCAGCTTTTGCCCACCCCCCTCGCAAAGCTTCTACGAAAGCACGTTCACCTAAACAACGGCTATAAGGAGGATCAGCGCAGATAACATCAAATGGAAGCATTGTGCCAATATTGCCAAGTTTGGTCGCATCACGACGTAAAATCCGTCCTATCGACTGTAATTCAAAGGCTTCTATATTTTTTTGAAGCAATCCACGCCCCTCAACCGAATTTTCAACAAAAACAGCCGCCTTTGCTCCACGTGAAAGTGCTTCGATGCCTAAAGCACCAGTACCAGCAAAAAGATCAAGAATGCGTTTATTGGTCCAAAATTGTTCTTCACGGCTAGAAAGAATATTAAAAAGGCTCTCACGTGTACGATCACTCGTTGGGCGAATCGACTGATTAACAGGCGAAAACAAAACACGCCCAGCAAATTTACCGCCTATGATCCGCACGTGGACCTCCAAATCGCTTCGAAGTTTTTGCACCGTCCCTATGTGGTTTAGATTTTTTCATAGCACCACCAAACGATTTTTTCTTTCTCTCAAAAGAATGTTCATCATGACCACCTTTTATCATGTTCTCTTTATCCTTTAAAAAGCGATCTTTCTTACCAAAGGGATGCGTCTCATCATAAGATGTTTTGCCACGTTTTTGAACAAAACTTCCCCTCTTCTCTTTGTGTGACGGACTTTCTTTTAGTTTTTCCTTGCCTCGATGAAAGGACTTTCTACCATCCAAATCGCTCTTATGATCATGCGATTTCTCCTCACTATAGGAAGGCTTTCTACGTGTACTCTGGGGACGCGCACCAGGAGCCATCCAAACATTAGCACGGCGAGAACGCGGTAGAAAACGCTCTGCTTTTCCTTCCTCACTTTTCTCCTTCTTTACATTCTCATGAGACTTTGTACTTAATTGCGCGCGACTATGTTCAACAGAACCATCTCTTGGTCGGCGCCGTATCGCCCTTTCACTTGAGAAAACCCAACCATCATTTGCAACAGAAAGATCTTTCTGGCTTTGCTTTTCTGCAACAACTGCAGAATTTGAAAAGGGTTTCAGAATAGGAGCATCAAAATCTGCATTGGCTTGCATAATTAAACGCTCACCCAACTGATCTCGTAACATCCGCCCTTTTAACTCTTGCACGGCTCCTTCTTCTAAATCAGAGAGATGAAATGGACCATAAGATACACGTATTAATCGATTAACTGATAATCCCAATGCCCCTAAAACATTCTTTATTTCACGATTTTTTCCTTCTCGCAAAGCAACAGAAAGCCATACATTCGACCCTTGTTCGCGTTCAATTGATGCTTCAATCGAACCATAAAAAATACCATTAATCGCAATACCATTTTTAAGGTTATCCAGCGCACTCTGTTTCACTCTTCCATGAGCACGGACGCGATATTTGCGGACCCACCCCGTTACAGGAAGCTCTAATACACGCGCTAAGCCACCATCATTGGTTAAAAGCAAAAGCCCTTCCGTGTTAATGTCAAGCCTTCCAACAGAAAGAACACGCGGCATTCCTTTTGGTAAATTACTAAATACTGTAGGTCTGCCTTCAGGATCACGGTTCGTGGTGACAAGACCTGCTGGCTTATGGTAAAGCCATAAACGCGTTCGTTCTATAGGAGGTAAAGGTTTGCCATCAACTTTAATAACATCAGAGCGGCTAACATTAAAAGCAGGCGTTGTCACGACTTTACCATTCACAGAAATACGACCTGCAACAATCATCATTTCTGCATCTCGACGCGAAGCAATACCAGCACGCGCTAACCTTTTAGCAATTCGTTCACTCTCATTATTTTCATTCATTTGCGTTTCAAACCAATCTTTGCAAGTATGTTCAGAAAATTATTCACATGCACCATACCGCTTATCCTGAAAAATGAAGTAGCATAATCATTTATCATTTTCTATCCTTTAACGACAATAATGTATCTGCCGACTTGCAAGTTTGTTTTAAACTCTTAAAAAAAATAGAGGTATTCTTTTCATTATAAAAGCGTAATAAATTATTCATTCTATAGCATTCCTTATCGAGATAACCTTTAGATTTTCTATACCTTCAGTAGAAAGAATATTATGACTTTGACGCCCATGGAAATAGCCCTTTTAGAAGCACAAGAGGCTGCAAAAAAAGATGAAGTTCCCGTAGGTGCTGTCATTACACGTGGAAAAGCTATCATTGCACGCGCTGGTAACTTTATAAAATCTGCATATGACCCTACAGGACACGCAGAAATACGCGCAATCCGTATGGCTTGCGAAACATTGCAAAATGAAAGGCTTCCTGATTGCGATCTTTATGTAACACTTGAGCCTTGTGCTATGTGTGCTGCTGCCATTTCATTTGCACGCATACGTCGTCTCTATTACGCAACAAATGATCCCAAAGGGGGTGCTATAGAAAATGGTCCACGTTTTTATCAGCAACCAACCTGTCATCACAAACCTGAGATTTATTCTGGTTTTAAAGAAAAAGAAGCTGCTCAATTACTTAAAGATTTTTTTGTACAAAAGCGATACTAAAAACAATTCTTCTTCCATAACTTTCACTCTTAAAAAACTATTAATTCTTCTGACATATGTAGTAAAAGCTATTTCGAAGCATTTTTCTCTCTTTTAATCATGCATATTGCTTCTATTAGATGATACATTCATTCATAAGAATAATTCATTATTTTGTATAATAAAATATAAATTCCAACATATCGTAGATATACTCTCTTTCAAATTACATTGAAGCAATAAAAATCACTTTCTTGCACATCATAAGCGAGATTATCGTCTGTATAAAGAACGTTTTAGAAAAGACTAAAAATGTCTCTTATGAAGGCCCTCAAATGCAAGAATTGTCGCAACTGGAGTCTGGAAAATAAAATGATGGTATCAGCTTTCTCCTTCCTAAGCATCAAGATAGTGGAGCACAATAGATTTTACGTTATACTATCCACATGAACGATGTTGCAAAATGAACTTGAGAAATATTTCTTGTTAGGAAATGCATAAGGACTCTCTCGATGCTGTTGTCATATTGCTATTTCATGAGAATAACATCCCTCCTCCAACAGCATTATAACTGTGCATGAATGAGAGCTTAGTATCATAAGTAATTGGAAAAATACTTTACTTTAAATATTTTGTCTTTCCCTTATCGACCAATAGGTGCGGTTTTTGCCGGTTGGCGATAACTTAAAGGTGGTTCAGTGAGATAGCGACGGTATTTTGAACTTCCAACTTGTGCTCTCTGACGACGTAAATATTCCTGTCGTTGCCTCGCATTCAACTGTGAAGGGTTTTCTGAACCAGCGCCATTAACTGACGATCCTTTATGAGGAAAAGGAGTATTTCCTTGATGCTTCTTCGATGCTGCCATTTCATTGACAGATCTATCTTGTTGTGGTACCGGCAAAAATCTGCGTGAACTAGGGCTTGGTATTACAAGTTTTGGATGAGGTTTCATAACAATCTGGCTGCTATTATTTGTTGGTGTTAATGAAGTAATATTAGCAACATCTTCAAAAAACTGTATCGAAACCGGTTTATTGGTACCATAGGTAGGAGCGGATAAATTGCATCCCGTTAGAACAAAGCACATCCCTAAAATTCCTATTGGAAATATTTTTATTTCACGTTTTCTCACTGCCTATTCCATTTCCTAAGTATATGGCTGATTAATATTCCCGTTATTTATGAGAGAACGGTCCATACACAAATTTCCCCCCTGCAGAAAAAACAACGGAATTTACTTTGTACCACAAAAAACTATATTCATCAATATGAGAAATATACTTGTAGTCCTTTCCCTTGTTTAAAATTTTAAATCTTACCAAGAATCTGTAGTTCCCGCAAAGCAGCTGCATCACGAGCAGATACATCCGGATAAGCTGGATCACTCCCAACATCTTGTGTATAACGCCATGATCGAGCACATTTTTTTCCTAATGCCTTCTCTGGATATACACCAACACCTTCAACATCATTCAAAGTAAAAGCATCGGAAGGTATTGTATCCTGCCTAATTGTGAGTGCACTGGTAATACAGATCTCCGCCATATCCACATTTTCTAATGCCTCTCGTAAAACCAGATTGGAAATAAAAACAATAGGCGCAGCTTCTAAAGAGGATCCAATATGCTTATTAGCACGTTCAAGCTCTAAAGCACCTGTCACAACTTTACGGACCTGCCGAATTTTTTTCCAACGCTCAGCCAAAGATTGATTTTGCCATTCTTCTGGTACAGAGCGAAATTGTTCCAAATGCACCGATTGGCTTTCTGGATAACGCTCTAACCAAGCTTCCTCCATAGTAAAAGGCAACATTGGAGAAAGCCATGTTACCATACGCTCAAAAATCTCACGGACAACCTGCAAGGAGGCCTTGCGTTTTTTTGATGAAGGCGCATCACAATAAAGAGAATCCTTGCGGATATCAAAATAAAATGCCGATAACTCAATGATTGAAAAATCCAATAATGCACGCATAATCTTTTTAAAATCAAATTCGTCGTAAGCGCGATTAATCAACTGATCAAGTTCAAAAAGCCTATGCAATATAAATTTTTCAAGATCCGGCAGTGCACCATAAGATATTTCTTCCCCATCATCATGTGCTAAAGTTCCTAGCATCCAACGAATTGCATTGCGTAGTTTACGATATGAATCCACATTTGTTTGAAGAATTTTTTTGCCTAAACGCTGATCTTCCCAATAATCGGTTGTCATAACCCAGAGACGAAAAATATCAGCTCCAGATGTTTTAATGATCTCTTGCGGAACAACCGTATTGCCTAAAGATTTAGACATTTTCTTACCATTCTCATCCAAAGTAAAACCGTGTGTGATCACGGCTTTATAGGGAGAACAAGCACGCGTACCACAGCTTTCCAAAAGAGAAGATTGGAACCATCCGCGATGTTGATCTGAACCTTCAAAATAAACATCAGCAGGCCATTTCAAATCAGCCCGATCTTCTAACACAAAGCTATGGCTTGCTCCAGAATCAAACCAAACATCCAAAATATCATAAACCTGTACCCAAGGCTCATGTGCACGCTCACCTAAAAAACGTTCACGTGCTCCTTCAGCAAACCATGCATCTGCCCCTTCTGCTTCAAAAGCCCGTAAAATACGCTCGTTCACACCTTCATCTTTTAGAATAACACCATCCTCATTCGCAAAAATACAAATAGGAACCCCCCAAGAACGCTGACGAGAAAGAACCCAATCAGGACGATCCTCTATCATAGAAGCTAGGCGGTTTTGTCCAGAAGATGGCACAAAACGCGTTTTTGAAACAGCTTCCAAAGCCCGACTACGTAAAGTTGAACCATCCCCAAAATCTTTATCCATTGAAATAAACCATTGTGGTGTATTGCGAAAAATAACGGGTTTTTTTGAACGCCAACTATGGGGATAGGAATGCTTTAAACGCCCCCGTGCAAACAATCGATCTGCTTTAATTAAAGCGTTAATGACCTCTTTATTGGCATCACCCATTTTTCCATTATCATCAATAACACGTGCAGGTCCTCCTTCACGATCTGGTCCTAAACTTGGAACATCTTTCGTATAGAACCCTGCATCATCAACAGGAAACGGTATAGATGAATCAATCCCCGCTTGCTCCAGTAAGGACTTATAATCATTCCAAATTTCAAAGTCCTCACGTCCATGGCTTGGTGCTGTATGGACAAAACCTGTACCAGCACTCTCTGTTACGTGCGAACCATCAAGCAATGGAATTTTAAAGTTATACCCCCCAGCCAAACCTTTAAGTGGATGAGAAAGAACAAGAGCTTTCAATTCCTCAGCAGAAATAACACGCAAACGCTTCAAAACAAGTTTGGCTTTTTCTCCACAACTCATCGCTAAAGCGTCTGCAAAAAGAAGCTTTTCTCCCACTTGAGGACCAAAATCATTTTCAGCACTTTCAACTTCGTAAATACTATAAGAAATTTGCGAAGAATAACTCACTGCACGATTGCTTGGAATTGTCCACGGTGTTGTTGTCCAAATGACGACATGAGCACCATATAAATCATCAGAATTTGCTTCAAAAACAGGAAACTTAACCCAAAGCACCTCTGATTCATGATCATGATATTCAATCTCAGCCTCTGCCAAAGCCGTACGCTCCACAACAGACCACATCACTGGCTTGGAACCACGATAAATCTGATCTGACATAGCAAATTTTATCAATTCACTGGCAATGCGCGCTTCTGCATGAAAAGCCATTGTAGTATAAGGCGTGTTAAAATCTCCCACAACACCAAGGCGTTTAAATTCTTCACTTTGAACGGTTACCCAATGCTGTGCAAATTCACGGCATTCTTGACGAAACTCGTTAAGAGGCACCTCATCCTTATTTTTTCCTTGTGCTCGATATTTTTCTTCAATTTTCCATTCAATTGGAAGCCCATGGCAATCCCAACCAGGTACATAATTTGCATTAAAACCGCGCATTTGGAATGACCGGACAACCACATCCTTTAGAACTTTGTTTAAAGCATGCCCGATATGAATATGACCATTTGCATAAGGTGGACCATCATGAAGAATATAAAATGGACGATCTTTTGCTTGTTGGCGCAATTGCGCATAAAGCCCCATATTTTCCCAACGTGCCATCAATTCAAGCTCTTTTTGCGGAAGCCCTGCACGCATAGGAAAATTTGTCTGTGGGAGATAAAGAGTTTTTGAATAATCTATTGTTTCATTTTTCACAGCCATTGTGAAATATCCCTGTCCACTTTTACGATTTCATTTTTGCATAACTTCCCTGAACCCTGCAACTCTGGTTTTTATCTATAGGGAAAGCCGAGCTTATCATTCGTATTAAGCAGCGATCAGGAAAATATATTATCACACTCTATGGGCTTTATCATGAAATTCACAAGAAAAGAAACCAAAAAGTGATCTTTTAAAAAATAAAGGCTCCACTGACAGTGGAGCCTTTTAGAAATTTACTCTTTAAAAAATTAGAATTTATAAGCTACACCAACACGGAAATCATTGGTTTTGTAGTTAACTTCAAGTTTTTCCTTTGCAAATTTCTTTTTACCAAAATCAGAGTAACGATATTCTGCACGTACAATCACATTATCCAGAAGCGAGAAATCAACGCCACCACCAAGTGTGTAACCAATCATGGTTTTTGTTTCATCAGCTAAATTCTTAGAAGAAACGACTCTTCCATCCTCATCCTTAACGGATATTGATACAGTGTCTTGGAATTGCCCATAAGCAATACCACCAGCAAGATAAGGCATAAAGCGATCAGCAGCAAAACCAATACGTACCCGTGTAGCACCACCCCAATTTTGTTTGAAAGTATGACTTAACGTTTCAACTTCATACTCTTGATCAAGACCAAGTTCAGAAGCCATCTTTTTTATTTGTTCTATACCATATACACTGGAATCATTCTTATCCACCGCTTGTGTACTTTGTGCACCGTGTCCAGCCATATTCTGTCCACCATGAGAACGAGAAGCATGTGGATTAGCACCATGCGCATGAGCACCAGAACCATGCCCACCTGCATGAGATGCACCATGTGGATGAGCATTTCCGCTACCATGGAAAGAGCTATGATGATTCCCGTGTTGGGCTCCGCTTGTTCCATTAGAAGCGTTTGTCTCTGAACCAGAGGATGATCTTGATCTCGCTAGTACAAGTGGTGCGCTCGATACTGTTCTTTCTACTGCTGATAGTTGCACCGATGTAGGTGTTTTTTCTGCTGGTTTACTCGATTCTGATCCTGTTGATGGGATAGATGGTATTTGTTTTGTTACAGCTGGTTGTACAGGCATTGATTGCACAGAAACGCTTGATCCACTTCTCCCTACTTTTGACGGTTGCTCTCCTGTAGCTGATTTTGCCAATACGAGCGACTTTGACTGCTCTGGTGCTCCTGCCTCTGGGTTGGAGGATGCTGGTTTCAGTGAAACTGGTTTTGATTCACTTACTCGGCTTACCAATGTCTCTCCTGTGTCTGATCTTGCTAATGAAGATGGTACTAATTGCACTTTTGCCTTTAATTCTGCTGTTGGAGTTGACCTTACTGATGACGCTCCTGATACTATTTTTGCTGATTCTGATCCCTGTGCTGACGTATCTATTGTTGAGTTTGGTAACGTTTGTGGTGTGGTGGATGATACGGTATTTTCTGTTGTTTTTGGATTAGCGTTAGTGCTCGCTTCCCCTTGCAACTTTTGTACCTTTCCTTCTGCTGGTTTTGGCGCAGCTGATTTTCCAGATACTTGCGATTGTGAACTTAGCGTTTGTGATACTGTTGACGCTGATGCTGGTGTTTCTGCAGATCTGCGGGATCTTACGACTGCATTTTCTACTGTAGTGTTATCAGCTGCACCTATAGTAATGGTCTTTGTGTGTTTTTTTCCAGATATCATTAAATCCGTATCGACGCCAAAAATAAAGTTGTCACCGAGATCAATATTAGAACCTGCATAAAAACCACCTGCAAAACCTGAAAGTTTAGGAGAGAACTCTTTATCCAGTGGTAAACTCTTTTCTTGACCAACAAGAGCCATATCAGCTTTGCTCGAAAAACCACCCGCTTGAACACCTAAATAAAGACCTGTCCATGAAAAAGTAGGCGCGATAATGGTAGAAGAAGTCGATGATGCTGGCTGATGAGGAATTATAACATCAGCAGCTAGTGCTGTAGACGCTGAAATTAAAGAAAAAATAGACGCTGTTATTAAACGTTTTGTATTCATAAAATCTCTCCAAATATCCAAAATGAAATGTATATAGAGCATCTTTTTTGAAAGATCTGTAGCAAAAATGACACACTCACAAAAAAATAAAGAATTTTTGAAAATAAGGCTTCTTAAACTTTTAATTTTGCATTCCATGAGAATTTGTAAAATAAATCACACTAAAATTATGTGTATTAAAGTTGGATTCATTTTCATTAAATTTTCGCATAACTGTTAATGATAATATTCTTTATAAATTTCTTTTTACCGAAATCTGAATAACAGTATTCTGCATACAATAAACTATTATCTGTTATTGCAAAATCAATGCCAGCGCAAACAGTGAAATCAAATATTGCCTTTTTTAAAACAAAGCGCCATCAAAGTTTCATCTATTTACCAGCATGATCTACTTTTAGTACTTTAGCAATAGTATTTTGTATCTAAAATTCAGAAAAACAAAGGACTTATTCAAACACTCGCAAAAAAACTTTTAGATTCTTTGCATAAACATCTTCATCCTGCTACATCACATTGATTTATAAGGATAACTTATTGTTTTCATATTGAATGAAAAAACTAATACTGTAGGATTCTCTCATTTTAAATCTGTTTATCTTGAATCAATCAAAACCGCTTGCTTGCACATCACAAGCGGGGCTGGCGTATGGGTAAAAACTATAGAAGAAAGGACTAAAAATGGCTCTTATGAACCGTCTTAATGCAAGGACTGTCGCAACACCCACGAGCTGGTAAATATAATGATGGTGCCGGCTTGTTACTTCATAAGTGTAAAGATGGAGGTGCTCAATGGATTTACCGTTTTACCATTCATGGGCGGCGCCGTGAAATGGGCTTGGGAGCGTTGCAAGATGTTTTTTTAAAACAAGCTCGTGAATTGGCAACTGGGTGGCGTTCTGTTCTTCGTGAAGGTCGTGATCCTATTAAAGAACGTGAAAAACAAAAGCGTGAGGCAATAAGTAATCTCCATTATTTAAAAGATATCGCGTTGGATGCTTTTGAAAGTCGTAAAGCTAAATTAAAAAATGATGGTAAAGATGGGGATTGGTTTTTACCATTACGCCTTCATATTCTCCCTAAACTAGGCTGTCTTCCCGTTTCTGAGATTACTCAAACAGAGATACGCAATACACTTGCCCCTATTTGGCATTCAAAAGCTGGAACTGCTTATAGAGCTCTTATTCGTCTCAATCTTTGTCTCAAACATGCGGCTGCATTAGGATTGAATGTTGATTTACAAGCAACAGAAAAAGCACGCGCGCTCTTAGGTAAACAACGTCATAAAACGCAAAATTTACCAGCCATGGATTGAAAAGATGTGCCGGCTTTTTATAAAACACTCTGTGAAGCATCAACCATAACACAACTGGCTTTGCGTTTGCTTATTCTTACAGGCGTTCGTACCAATCCTTTACGTCATATTCATAAAGATCAAGTTGAGGAGAATATATGGACCATTCCTGCTGAGAATATGAAAGGAAGGCGTGATGCTACAACAGAATTTCGCGTGCCTCTATCAACAGAAGCATTAGAAATTCTAAAACAAGCGCGCTTGCTCTCTCGTAATGATTTCTTTTTTTCTGCTAGAGTNACAGAATTTCGCGTGCCTCTATCAACAGAAGCATTAGAAATTCTAAAACAAGCGCGCTTGCTCTCTCGTAATGATTTCTTTTTTTCTGCTAGAGTTCGTGGTCCCCTCGCTGAGAAATGTATGGCTACGTATATGAGAAAAAATAAAATTGAAGCCTGCCCCCATGGTTTTCGCTCTAGTTTACGCAATTGGCTCGCTGAAACAACCGATGCTCCCTATGAAGTCGCTGAAACTATTCTAAATCATACAGTAGGAGGACAAGTAGAGCGTGCCTATCGTCGTACTGACTATCTAGAACAGCGCCGTGTCTATATGGATAAATGGGCGGCTTATGTCACCGGTCAATCTTAAGATATGGGGTGCATAACCCCATTATCTGTGGATAACTTTAGCTCTCTTTTCTCTCATTCTTTCTCAATAAGAGTCATAATTTATCACATCAGAAAAAATATGATAAAATATTGTTTTCTATAAATAAAATACCTTCAAAAATGAACAAAAATATGGTTAATAAATGCTTATGATTTGTTACCATTTTTTTATAGTGAAAGGAAATTATTATGACAGAAAATGATATTCTTTTAACAGACCGTGAAAGTGCAAAATTGCTTCATATGAGTGTTTCAACATTCCGCCGTCATGTAACCAATGGCTCTCTCCCAAAACCTTTAAAATTTGGTTTTTTATCGCGTTGGTTGCAATCAGATCTTATCAATGTCATCGAGCAAGCAAAGCAGCAACGTTATAACGACGCGGCATAAAAAAAACCTTGTCACGTAAGGACGGACAAGGCTTTCTCAAGCTCATCAACCTAGAGCTTTATTTGGTGTAAATTCAAGGCTTTCTCTGCTGAAGCAAGACCTAAGGTTTGCATTCAAGTTGTTCTGAATGCTTTTTACAATAAGGGCTATTTAAGCGCTTCTTGACACTTCGCTGTGGTATGACAGTGCCTGGACGACAAATGGGAAGGTTTTCGTCTCTAAAAGTATAACACCATCCTCCCTCATGTTCATTTTCATAATGGAAACCTGATTGAACCATACACGCATGAATTGTTGCCCATGCATTGTTACTTAGCTTTCTGCTTTCTGGATCGGTATAATAAGGTGTTGGCATTCCACATTCTAACAAGGCTTTTCCTACCTCTGTAAAATCTGCTCCTGGTTTCTTCCACGCTGTCACCTCTCCTAGAGGAGGTTTGTTAAATTGACATCCGGCTATACTGAACAAAGTTACAGCGCTTAATAATTTTAGAGTTTGTTTCATTTGTTCCTCCTTAAAAGGACTTGTACTCGATTGGATGAGCCGTAAATATACCGACATGCTTGGCCCGCATCTCCAAGACAGGTATGGGAACTTATGGGATTTGTAGCCACTCTCAATCATTCTTTCCAAACGTTACTACCAGCAGGTATTGTCTCGTAGGTATACACCAATAATTCTGCTTACAAAGTCATATCTATTCCCATCAAAGCCAATAGTAGTTTGTTTGCCATCACTCACATAACCTAACAGACCAGATGCAACTAAAACATTAAAGGCTGGTCTATAGAAATTGATATTCGTGTTGTCGGCTATCCCGTGCATACCTTCTTGTTTGAAAGAATTCAGCATATTAAAGTCTGTCAAACTGCCACAACTATGGGCATCAATATGCAATCCTGTATTGCCATAAAGATACATTGTATCCTGAAATTTCTTGGTTGAATTGGTCAATCAAAAAAAGTTTACTTTCCAGAAGCTTCTGAAAAATCGCTATCCCTATTTCCACTTCCCAGTCTTTAGCTTGTGGGAAGTATGTAAAATAAAGGGGACCATGATCATTGTCAGCAAATTGGACAGCATAACACGCAGCATCATCGGATGTGTTAAAAATGCCATTTTAGAACATACGCCTGTTGCCATCAGAACCAACTTGTAAATGCTTGCTGCTCATCTTCAGCTTTTAAAAAGTGATACAGAGTAATATATTCTCCATCACTGTCTTTATATAGGTTCTCCATTTTCATCAGTTAAATAGAGGACATTGCCATTTTCATCATGCTCAACCTCACCTACTGGATGCTCTTTGACATTTGTCATTTCGCGCACTTTGTCCCAGTATCCAAGACCTTCATCCGATAAATCATTGATCATGTCTAAGCGATTATGAACGATGCCCTCAAGCAATATGGCATCTATCGGTGCGACAGCCCTGGTGGACTGCTGCGGTGTTGTGGTTGAGAGAGAGAGCCAATGATTTGTCCAGCATCTTGCCCCATCGCCCTCTGTCCAGTTGTATCAGTGAGGATGATGGTGCACCGCCGATAGAGGATTTGTATATCCTTCCGCTCCATTATGGGCTTTGCCGTGACTTAAAGCATTTTTGGCAATGTTTTTTATCGTGTCATTCCCAGAAATGCTAAACCCTTGGCTGCTAGCTTGAGCATGCGCACTGTTGCTGATATCACTGGTACTAATGCTTCCTGTGGTCAGGCTGTTTTTATCTGCCGGCGCGGTGCTGGCAATGATGCCTCCGGTCAGCGTTGTTTTATCTTTAACGTTGATCTTAAAGCCGCCATCACCCGCTTTGATGCCTGATTGTTCCACAACACTATGATAATCACTAGAGGATTTATCCTTTTGGAAAGAGGCGCTCATAGAGCCCCCACCCATTTACTAAGGAAATTAAATGTGTGTAACATCAAAAATATCATCATACAGCCTGCTAAAGATGAGAGCTTTATTTTTTTACCATTGGCTATGAAAGAAAATCCTCTGAGGACTATCTCAATCAACTGATCAAAAATAATATTAAACTTTTGTGTGATGTTCGTAAAAATTCAATAAGTAGAAACCTCGGATTTTCGAAAAGACAATTAGAGAAAGCTGTAAGCAACATTGATATTGAATATATGCATATGCCTGAACTTGGAATTGCTTCTGAAAAACGAAGAAATTTGAAAACACAAAAAGATTATGACCGCCTTTTTGAAGATTATCAAAATACAACTCTCAAGAATAATTCTTGTGCAATAAACAAATTATATCAAATTTTTTTAAAAAAGCGCGTTGCAATCACCTGTTTTGAAGCCAATGTATACATGTGTCATAGAGGACAACTCGCATTAGCTCTCACTCAATTGTCTGATTGGAAATATGAAATTAAGCACATTTTAAAAAATAAACTTACAAACTTTTTACATATGGGGGGCATTTACAACCTCTAGCCCTCTCCCCATTCCTAACAACTTTTAAATAATGCATGATTCACGCTACGGGTGGATTGTACGCAAATCAAGGAAATAAACCATGGAAAATAAATATAAACTGACTGATGAAATAACTGAGGTTGATGGAAAAACTCTTCACCGAATTCGTGCTTTAAGGGATTTTGATGCTGTTAAAGCAGGTGATCTTGGCGGGCTTTATACAAAAAAAAGACAACCTAAGTCATGATGGTAATTGCTGGGTAGGTGATGATGCAAAAGTCTATGGTTATGCCAAGGTTTTTGGTGATGCTTATATTGATAACATTTCTGATATTTATGAAAACGCATGTGTTTTTGCCAATGCACAAGTTTCCGGTGCTACATTTATTAGTGGAAAAGCTAAAATTTATAGAAATGCTAAAATTTATGACAGTCCTTTGATTTCCATCAGAGCAAATATACACTGGCTATTAAATAAGTGCAAAATGGCATCTCCAAGAAAATAACCAGACTTACAAAAGGCTCTTTCAATTGGTTATTGCATCAGTATTTACAAAGCATGCAATGGCATAATCAATCAGAATCTACTCAAAAAGTTAAATATCGAATTCTGAATAATGTTTCTAAACATATTGCTGATCGTGCATATAAAAGTATAGAAAGACACCATATCCTTGACGCCGTAGACAGAAGGCGACATACTCTCGCAGCAGCAAAACATTTTTTGACCTCTTTAAACGGTCTCTTTAATTAGGCGGTTGATAATGCCCTTTTAAATAAAAATCCTGCCTTTAATATAAAAGCACCAAAATCTCTTAACAACGAGGAATTACTGCCTTGGCTAGAATAGGACATAGACAAATATTATCACCGTTGGTCACATGGTACACATGAACGCATCTGGATTAACCTTCTTCTTTATACGGGCTTGTTTTACCAGAACTAGAGGCAACCCTTAAAATTGGTCCCATAGGTGATGAAACATTCATTTGTGGTAAAGATGGAAATAAGCTTATCAAAGAAAGTTTTGGCAACCTCTTTCGTGAAGCATGTAATGCGGCGGGTATTAAAAAATCAGCGCACGGATTGCAAAAATTAGCAGCAAAACATACTGCCAATGCTGGTGCTACGGTTTCACAAATGAAAGCGCTTTTTGGTTGTACCGAAGATAAAATGGCATCCCTTATACAAAGAGTGCAGACCGTAAAAACTTTCCCTTGAAGCAATCAAAAAGCTCCAAAAAAGTTAGCCTCACAAAGCACCGCTTAACAAACTAAATTGCTATCAAAATTATTAACGAAATCAAAGCGGCGTTTGAGATGTATCAGAAACCAGAGGCGAAATAGATGGTTGTGCCTGTTGCATTGTTTGCCATAAATTATAGTTTGTTTGCATATCCAACCAAAATTTTGCTTTACTAAAACCAGCTAATTCTAATTTAACAGCAAGCTCGGTACTTATAGAAGCATGTCCGTTAATCACTCTTGATAAAGAAGCTCTTGTCATATGGACATGATCAGCTAATTTTTGTATTGTTATCCCCATTTCTTCTAAGAAAGCTACTTTCAAAACTTTACCCGGATGTGCGGGGTTGTGCATCATTTTTTTTCATTCCTTTCTTCAATGGTAATCTTGATAATCAACAAGCTCCACATCTGTTCCTATAAAGCGAAAAGTAGCACGCCAATTTCCATTCACCCATATAGAACAGTACTCTATAAGTTCACCTTTAAGATGGTGCATTTTAAAGGCAGGCTCTCTCAATATTTCAAGCGTAGTAGCACTTGTTAAAGCCGTTAAGATAACGCGAATTTTTTTACATGATCTGGTCAAATAGCTTTTGTGGAACCTGTTGTACAAAATAATTTTAAGCCCTTATGTTTAAAACTCACAATTGCCATTACCACCCCTTGTCGTATATCATCGCTATACGGTTAATAACAAATAAGAGTTAAGCCCATGTTAGAAATATCTGATTCTATATCTGGAAAAAATAGATAGGAATAAGTGATAAAAAAGCTTCAAAAAGGTTAGGGATAGACACTCAAAAAACATAATAGAATCAATGATTATAAAACCCCTTACTCTTGTAATAAGTCACTGATTTTAATTACCTTTTTTACACTCTTTTAGTGGTGCAAAACTATAACGATGTAACCCTATAACTGGTCCATATTTATCAAGAGCTGTACGATGCGCTAGCGTTGCATAACCTACATGCTTCTCTAAACCATACCCTTTATAAACTTGTCCTGCACATTCCATCATCCGATCACGCGTTACTTTCGCAATAATAGATGCGGCTGCAATTGAAACTGAACGCTGATCGCCCTTAATCAACGCCATTGCAGGACAAGACAACTCAGAAGGAATATCACGCCCATCAACAAGGACATAGTGGGCTGGAATGGCTAATCCTATAATACAGCGACGCATTGCTTCTAAAGTTGCTTTTCTAATATTAGATTGATCAATTGTACGAGCACAAAGACTGGCGACTGAAACCGCTAATGCACTTTGCAAAATTTCATGATAAAGTCTATTTCGTTGGAAAAAAGAAAGTTTTTTTGAATCATTTAACCCATTAGGAATACGATCTCTATCCAAGATAACGGCTGCTGTTACCACAGGTCCAGCGAGAGGCCCCCGTCCTACTTCATCAACACCTGCTATATGAAAAAAACCCTGTTTTTGCAAATCCAATTCGCACGAAAAATTTGGTTGAAGCGGCAAATTAAACATCTTTGATAAATCACACATATAACAAACATACATCTATTTCTGTAGCCTGATCATTTTTTGCAAGCATTACAGTTTTAAATGGCTCTTCAAATATTCTGCGAACTCTTACACAAAAGATAAAAAACACATTTCTTTGGTTCCCCTCTTTCATTATGTATAATAAAATCATGATGAAATAAAAGCTTTTATATTTATTTATCAAATATTTCCTAAAGTCATGATAGGTTTTACAAACCAATTTGGGTGCATTGATTTGATAAAAAGAGCTGCTTGTTGCGCCGTTTGTTTATTTTTAAAAATGCCAAAGCAAGTTGCTCCCGTTCCAGACATACGGGAAAAAAGAGCCCCACATTCATCTAATATAGATAACACTTCAGCTAACTGAGGTGCTATTTTTAATGCAGGAGAAAAAAGATCATTACGCGTTTCTTGTAAAGCTTTAACCAATGAATCAACACTTTTTAAAGCGTCTGTATTAATTTTTAAAGAAGGATTATGACGCTTCTCTAACGCTTTAAAAACAGTTGGTGTTGAAATCTCTTGTCCATGATTAACCAATACTATTGCAAGAGAACAGGCTCCTTTTATTTGTATCATCTCTTGACCAATTCCTTTGACCAAAAGCGGCTGCTGATATTCTAATGCACAAAGGCACATGGGAACATCAGCACCAAGAACTAAGCTCTTTTTTGCTAATTCTTCGTAAGGGCAATCAAGATTCCACTGTTGACGCAACATGCTGATAACCCCAGCTGCATCACCTGAGCCGCCACCAATGCCTGAAGCAACAGGTAATGTTTTTACAAGCCGAAAAAAAGCAGGTTGAGCACATTCCGGAAAAGTCTTATGCATAAAGTCCCGTGCGCGAATAACCAAATTGTCTAAATGAGAAACAAGTCCTTTTGCAAACGGCCCCGTCAAAACAAACTGATTATTTTCACAAGGTGCATAGTGTAGACAATCACCGCTAAGACTAAAATAAACCAAACTTTCTATTAAATGATACCCATCAGCACGTTGCCCCACAACATGTAGAGCTAAATTCAATTTAATAGGTGTAAATAAATAGGAATGTCTTTGGAACGAAGCTTGTACATTTGGCATCATATGACGTAATATTAACCTGTATAGGGTTCTTTTACAAATTCCCCCCTTTTATCCACACTTTTAGCACTAGCCCTATAAACAGCTTGGAATATTCTTAATCGTTTTCTAAAAAACAATAAATATAAAGAGTTCTCATACAAAACAAACGACATGTTCTCATTCGTATCATTTCAAGCCTTTTTTCTTCTAGCATCTGTTTTTAGATAAAAATCTCTCTGGCTTGAATGATCCTTTCCATCACAAACCATAACGCTGCCAAAGTGCTCGCTCTTCTGCTGCCATCAATGCACTATCAATGACTGTATAAACCGTATGTGCCGTCACTCCTGAAGGCGTTTTAGGTCCTAAAAAACTTTTTGGAGGCGTAATAAGTCGAAGTTTTGCATCATTACCAAAGCGCTCTTTAATAACAGAACGTACATCATTCAATCCATCAACAAGACCAAGCTCAACGCTTTGTTTTCCACTCCAAAACATTCCTGTAAAGAGATTCGAATCATCTGATAATTTTTCAGCACGCCGTTCTTTAACCAAATCGATAAAAGTTTGATGCACTTCAAGTTGGAGAGATTTCAAATGCTCAATATCCGCCTTTTTTTCTGGCTGAAATGGATCTAATGTAACTTTGTTCTTTCCTGCTGTGTAGACACGCCGTTCGATACCAATTTTTTTCAAAAGTTCCGGAAAACCAAAGGAAGCTGAAACCACTCCAATGGAACCAACAATTGAAGAAGGATCTGCAAAAATTTCATCCCCCGCACAAGCAATCATATAACCACCGGATGCTGCAATATCTTCAATAAACACAAGAACCTTTTTATTTTTTTCTTCTGCCAAATCACGAATACGCTTGAAGATAAAACGCGACTGTACAGGTGAACCACCAGGAGAATTAATAATAAGTGCAACAGCCGGTGACTTTTTGTGTCCGAAAGCCTTCTCTAAAAGATTTGCACACCTACTGAGGGAAAGAGTACGAGATATAGACGCTGATGAATCCATAATTGCTCCTTGAAGGCGCACCACAGGAATTTCAAGTTTATCGGAAGAAAAACGGCGTGGAATAAAACTTTTAATAAAATCCATCAAAACAAAATCTCCTTATAAATTAAGAACAATTAAATAGGAAAGGACAACAAAAAGGAAGAACGCGATAATATCCAAAAGCGCCAATCAATCCCCACATTACAAGCAGAAATATAACTTCACCCAAAGTCAAACCTCCCTAATAACAAAGTTTGGACTCTAAATAATAAACTAAAAAACACAAGATACTATTAGAAAAGTTCCCACAAGCTTATATATCCATTATTAATTGCATCAACCCGTGGTGAAAAAGTATGGTCATTACCTTCATGTATAACCAATGCCGGCAAAACAGATAAAGCTGCTCTGCTTCCTCGTTTTGCGTAAAATAAAAGACGAATTGCTGCTGTTTTCGCACGTGCATGCACAGGAATTATACAAATACCACCAAAACGCCCTTCTAAAGCACGCAAGATATCTGTCAGCGATTGTGGACGCGCAATGAGCCCTAAGTATCCACCTGGCTTAACAATGGCTGCTGCACTCCGCAACCAGTTATCAAACATCGCTTCAGACATAACATGTGCTTCAGATTTTTGTTTATCAGGTGTCTTACGATCGGTGGGATTATTAAAAGGTGGATTCATAATCGCAAAATCAAAGCTATTATCTATCAAACCTGCTCTTATACGGGCATTCCCTTTGAAGGTAACATCTGCTTCTAGCAAACAAATTCGGCTAGCAAATTGTTTATTTTGTTTTAGCATAAGCGTTTTTTGAGCGTAAGATACCATAAAAGCTGAACGTTCAACTAAGGTAACATGAACTTTCAGACAACGCGAAGCAACAGCCAACCCTGCAGCTCCAGCACCTGCCCCTAAATCAACAACCTTGCCCTTTAAATCACTTGGAACCAAACTAGCTAATAACATCGCATCCATTCCAGAACGATGACCATATTTATGGGGTTGAACCAAATAAAATTTTCCGCGGTGAAAACTGTCAATTGTTTCACCAATTTGATTCGCTGCTTTATTCATTTAAAAGCCTAATGTTCATCTTTATAAACTGCATTTTTGCCATTCAGCTGCTATTTTAAATTTTTTATTATTTCATAACAATAAGATTACACTCGCTAAAGAACATTTCTTGCCAATAACATTCCAAGCTAACACTTTTAAACGACATCAAAAGCTTGAGTCAAAACCAAACCCCCTTTATGCTAATGAATAAAGTAATTTTTATATATGTCCATTGCAATACTCTAGGAGTAAACACATTGAGTGCAGCTATCAAACTAAAACAAATAAGAAATAATCAAATTTCTCTTCAATCTCTTGTCAATCTTACTCAAAAAGATATGGATTGCGTAAATCAATTTATTCTCTCTATGGCAAAATCAGAGGTTGAGATGATCCCTGAAATTTCTAACCATCTTATTTCATCAGGTGGAAAGCGATTACGCCCAATGATTACGCTCGCTTCTGCTCATATGTTCGGTTATCAAAGTGACGGGCATATAAAACTCGCAACAGCTGTTGAATTTATGCATACAGCAACATTACTACACGATGATGTGATTGACGAAAGTAATTTACGACGTGGAAAATCTACAGCACGGATGATTTGGGGGAATCAAGCAAGTGTACTTGTTGGTGATTTCCTATTGGGCCAGGCCTTTAAAATGATGGTCGATGTCGGTTCCATAGAAGCGCTCTCTGTCCTAGCCAACGCTGCTGCAATTATTGCTGAAGGAGAAGTTATGCAACTTTCTGCCGCAAAAAATATAAAAACCAGCCCTTCAGAATATCTCAAAATCATCAATGCAAAAACAGCAGCACTTTTTTCAGCAGCCGCTGAAGTAGGACCCATTATTGCTGGCTATGGAAATAACGAGCGTTCTTCATTACGTGAATATGGAACATCCTTAGGTTTAGCTTTCCAATTAATTGATGATGCACTTGACTATAGCGGTAGTGCTCAAAACTTAGGAAAAAATATAGGGGATGATTTTAGAGAAGGAAAAATCACAATGCCTGTTATTCTCGCATATGAGCGTGGGAATATGGCAGAAAAAGATTTCTGGAAAAAAGCGCTTGAAGACGGCAATAATAATGATGAATCCTTTGCACACGCGCAACACTTAATGGAAAAGTATGATAGTATCATAGATACAATAGAACAAGCACGCATCTATGGAAAATATGCAATTGATGCTCTTGTTCCCATGAATGAAAATCTTGCTTACAATGCTCTCGTTGAGACTGTTGAATTTTGTATTTCACGCGTAAACTGAATTCTTTGCAAGAATCGCAGTATTTCTCAACAAAGTAATGAGATATGATTTATAAACAACACCATCAATTGATTATCTTGAAAAGGATTAGCTCCATGTGCTCTGCAACGGTATCTCGACTTTTTGCCCTTTTTATCGTGGGTATCATGCTGATGCCATCCCCCACCTACAGTAAAATAAGTGCAGCAACTCATACAAGCTCATTTACAGGTGCTTATTTAGCTGGAAGGGTTGCAAATCATGAAAATAAAACAGAACTTGCTATCAATTATTTTAAACAAGCACTGGTTTATCAACCTGATAACATTGAAACACAAAAAGAGCTCCTTGAAGCTATGCTCTCGGTCGGAAACTTTAAAGAAGCTGTCCAACAAGCCCAAAAACTCAAAGAGAACGATGTTATAACTCCCTTTGTTTCCTTAACTTTGTCAGTAGAAAGTCTCATCAAAAAAGACTATAAGAATGCCAAGACTCTTCTCCAATTAAAAGAACTTCCTACGTCCAATAATCCAATACCTGAACTCATCGGCGCTTGGATTACATTTGGATCTGGACAAAAATCTCAAGCAATCGCTGATCTTAAGAAACTCAAAGGTCCTGTCTGGTATGACCTTTTTATATCTTATCATCTAGCACTTATGAGCGACCTTGCAGAACGGCCAAAGGATGCAAAAAAATATTTCATTAAAGCACTGAGTAACAAACAGGGAACTCTTATCGCTCCTAATACTTATGAGCGTATTATCATAGCCTATGCCTCATTCCAATTGCGCCATAGTATGCGCAACCAAGCTCTTCAAACAATCCAGCATGGCGAACAAATGTTGTCAGGTCGCGAAGTCCTTAAAAACTTTCGAGAAAAAATTGAAAAAAATTCTTTCTTAGAGAGAGTTATTAAAACACCTCAACAAGGAGCAGCCGAGGTATTATATAATTTTGGAACAGCCCTCAACTACAAAAACTCAGGGCGAATTGCACGTATTTTTAAGCAATTATCTTTCGCATTATACCCTCAAAATGACGCAACACTGTTTCAGCTCGCACACATTTCTGCTAAATTGAACGATCCACATCAAGCAATTAAACTTTATCGCGCTTTATCCCCTAAATCTCCTTATTATAAAGATGGACAACTTCATCTTGCATTCCTTCTTGCCAATAACAACAATTACAAAGAAGCAATAAAATTACTCACATTGTTAAATAAAAAATTTCCCAATGATCGTAATATTTTGATAACGCTCGTTGCTTTTTATATGCAGGACAATAAATTTCTTGAGGCCATTAAAACTCTAGACTACGCTATTACAAAGATAAAAAACTTTCAGCAGGACGATTGGAAACTCTTTTATCAACGTGGTATTGCTTTTGAACGTTTAAAGCAATGGCCAAAAGCAGAAATTGACTTGCGAAAATCACTTGAATTTTTCCCAAACCAACCGCAAGTTCTTAATTATTTAGCCTATTCCCTTGTGGAACGTGGTGAGAAGCTTGAAGAATCGCTCCGTATGCTGCAAAAAGCTTCTGCTTTGCAAGCTCACAACAGTCATATTCTCGATTCTTTAGGATGGGCTTATTATAAACTAAAAGAATATAATAAAGCAGTGCAAATATTAGAAAATGCTGTCAGATTACAACCTGAGGACCCAACACTGAATGATCATTTAGGGGATGCCTATTGGAAAGTTGGACGTAAACGTGAAGCAATCTTTCAATGGAACCACGCAATTGACGGAAAACCAGAAAATTCTGAACAAATTCAAGAAAAGTTGAAATTTGGTTTGCAATAAATGATGCTTAACCATAAACCACATGAAATAATAAATAGAGAAACTAAAATTACTTTGGTTTTTTGTTTAGTCCAATATAAAGAGTATAAAGCGTGAAACTGCCTGAACATCTTAACCCCAAACGTTCTTTTCAGGGACTAATCTTAACTTTGCAAAATTATTGGGCACACTATGGATGTGCAATTTTGCAACCTTACGATATGGAAGTCGGAGCTGGGACTTTTCATCCAGCAACAACATTACGCTCTCTAGGTCCACGCCCTTGGAAAGTTGCTTATGTCCAACCCTCTCGACGTCCAACAGATGGCCGATATGGTAAGAATCCAAATCGTTTACAACACTATTATCAATTCCAAGTGCTTCTCAAACCCTCTCCGCTCAATCTACAAGAACTTTATATAAAGTCGCTACAAGCTATCGGGCTTGATACAAAACTGCATGATATTCGCTTTGTTGAAGATGATTGGGAAAGTCCCACTCTTGGTGCTTGGGGGCTCGGATGGGAATGCTGGTGCGATGGAATGGAAGTCTCTCAGTTTACTTATTTTCAACAAGTGTGCGGCATTGAATGCGCTCCAGTTTCAGGGGAACTCACATACGGTCTTGAGCGTCTAGCGATGTATATCCAAGGGGTTGATAACGTCTATGACCTTAACTTTAATGGTTTGGAGGGAGACAACAAAATAAGTTATAGAGATATTTTTTTACAGGCAGAACAGGAATACTCATATTATAATTTTGAATTTGCTGATACAAAACTGCTCCATCAGCACTTTATCGATGCAGAACGCGAATGCAGCGCACTTCTTGATGCTGGAAAACCAAATAAAGAAAATGTATTCCATCGCTGTGTTTTTCCTGCCTATGATCAATGTATTAAAGCGAGCCATATCTTTAACCTTTTGCAAGCACGTGGCGTTATTTCTGTAACCGAACGACAAAATTACATTCTTCGCGTTCGTAATCTCGCGCGCCGTTGTGGGGAAGCCTTCTTACTCACAGAAGCTGGACAAATATACACTGGAGAAGCCTAATGTCTGATCTTCTTCTTGAACTTTTCAGTGAAGAAATCCCCGCACGTATGCAACGAAAAGCTGCTGCTGATCTTAAAAAATCTGTTACAGATCAACTTGTGAATGCTGGATTGATCTATGAAGCTGCTCGTGAATATTGGACACCTCGTCGGCTAACATTGGACATACGCGGACTTTCCACACGCTCAAAAGATATCCATGAAGAACGCAAAGGTCCCAGTATAAAATCACCACAGCATGTAATTGATGGTTTTCTACGTGCAACAGGATTAAACGATATTTCTGAAGCGCATATTGGACATGATGATAAAAAAGGTCATTTTTATATTGCTAAAATTGTTAAAAAAGGTCGAGCAGCAGAAGAAATTATTGCCGATATTTTACCGGATATTATCCGCAACTTTCCGTGGCCGAAATCTATGCGTTGGGGAAAAGATTCAGCACAAAGTGGTACTTTGAAGTGGATTCGACCTTTACAAAACATTCTTTGTATTTTCGGACCAGAAATTGGTGAAACACATGTTATTCCATTTACAATTGGTTCTCTTAAAAGCAATAATTTAACTTATGGTCATCGTTTCTTAAGTGATGGAAAGCCATTTCAAGTGCGCCGCTTTGATGATTATGTTACTCAACTTGAAACTCATAAAGTCATTCTGGATGCCGAGAGACGAAAGAATATTATTTTAGCTGATGCCCAAAATCTCTGCTTTGCAAACGGTTTAGAACTGGTTCAAGATAATCCTCTCCTAGAAGAAGTTGCTGCTCTTGTTGAATGGCCTGTTATCCTGATGGGTGATTTTGAAAAATCATTCCTTGATATTCCTCCAGAAATTATTCGCTTGACCATTCGAGCCAATCAAAAATGTTTTGTCACCCGTAAACAAGGAGAAAACGTAAAACTTTCTCATCATTTTATTCTCGTTTCTAATATTCTTGCAAATGATGAAGGCAAAGAAATTTCGAAAGGAAATAGTAAGGTTGTCCGTGCCCGTCTTTCCGATGCACTTCATTTTTGGCAAACTGATCAGCGTGATTTGCCTGATCTTCAACAATTGGAATCTTCTATAAAAAAATTTGAACTTGATATAAAAAAACCTCTCGATCAAAGAATGGCGCGACTTGATCATTTGAATGTAACTTTTCATGCTAAATTGGGTACGCAAGGAGCAAGGGTAGAACGCATTGCTACACTCGCACAAGAAATTGCCCCTTTGATACAAACAGATCCTCTTTTAGCAAAACGTGCAGCCATCCTTGCAAAAGCTGATTTGCAAACAGAAATTGTCGGAGAATTTCCTGAACTACAAGGTGTTATGGGGAAAAAATACGCCCTTCTTCAAGGGGAAGATCCTCACGTAGCTGTAGCAATCGAAGACCATTATAAACCTCAAGGTCCAACAGATCGTCTTCCACAAGAACCACTTGCTATAACCGTTATGCTCGCCGACAAAATTGACATGCTCGTTGGCTTTTGGCTCATTAATGAAAAACCAACGGGCTCAAAAGATCCCTATGCGTTAAGACGAGCAGCATTGGGAATTATTAGGCTTGTACTTTCGCGAGATTGGAAAATCAATCTTATGCCACTGTTTCAGTTAGCAACGAATCTTTTCTTACAACAAAAAAACAAACATGAAATCTCTCAAAGAGAAAATTCACAATTGCAGAATCTGCTTCCAGAAAAAACAGAATATATTTTATCAGATCTGTTATTCTTTTTTCATGACCGTTTGAAAATCTATCTAAAAGAGGAAGGCGCTCGTTACGATGCCCTTGAAGCCGTTTTAAATAAAGATTCTGATGATTTTTTATTGGTTGCACGTCGTGTCGAATCGCTTATCGCTTTTATCAATACCCATGATGGAATGAACTTTGTAGCCTCTGTAAAACGTACTGCCAATATTCTTGAAAATGAATTTCAAAAAAGCACAACAATAGCGAATGAAATTAATCCTGAGCTCTTTATCGAGAAAGAAGAAAAGCAGCTCTATCATGCAATCTGTGAAGTAGAAAGAAAGGTTCTTGCTCCCATCAATGCAACAAATTTATCATTTGCACTCAGTGTGCTAGCGCCACTTGGAAAATTGATTGATATATTTTTTGAAAAAGTATTGGTGAATGATAAAAAACCTGATGTTCGTGCTAACCGTCTTGCTCTTCTCAAACGCACTCACATTGTTACACAATCAGTTGCAGACTTCTCAAAACTTGTCATTTAAAATCAAAGAGCCTATTAACTGGTAAAAACAATAAAGATAAATTTTTCTTTTTTATGACTTTTATTAATTAATACTGAGAAAATTATGCAACCAAAGAGAGTGTTCTTTATCTCTCAAATATCATTAATTAAGATATGTTTTCATTTTGATAAACGATTCTTTCTCAAGAGACTCTTTAATAAGTTCATCTGCCTTGTTAGAATCTATTTCCCTTGCAATAAGGGTACGTGCTGTAGAAATTGCCAAATCAATAGCCGATGAAGAAACCATGCGTATTGCATCCGCTTCTGCTTGAGCGATTTTTTGTTCTGCCAATTTATTACGGTTTTTTACATATTCTTCTGCTTTTGCACGGGCCTCAGCAATAATAGATTCAACTTCATGCTTTGCTGCTGCAACAATTTCTTGCGCATCTTTTTCTGCTTCTGCATGTTTGCGTTGATATTCAGCTAATATTTCCTGTGCCTCTTCACGAAGACGCAGAGCCTCATCCAGTTCATCTTTGATACGCTTCGCACGCGCATCAAGATGGTGTATAACCCTTTGTGGAATTTGGAAATAGACTAAAAGAGCCAAAAAAAGAACTAACCCAACAAATGCCCAAAAAGTATCAGTCATCTTTGTCTTCCTCAATAATCCGCAGTTTTAACAACTGAACGAACAGCCTCTTTGCTAATATCAACGTCAATCAATTTTTTCACAATTTCAAGAGCTACTTCTTCAGCGATAGAACCAACATTTTGCATCGCTTTATCCCGAATTTTTGCTATCTGTTTTTCAGCATCTGCGAGTTTTTTCTCTAAACTCTCTTCAATTTCTTTCCGTTCAAGCTCTGCCTTTTCTTTTAATTCTTCACTAGCTACCTGCGCTATAGCCTGCGCATTCAAACGCGCTTCTGCTAATTTCCGCTCATAAGTTTCAACGACAATGTCTGCTTCCTGCTTCATGCGCATTGCCTGATCTAAATCAGATGCGATTCGATCTCGCCGTGTTTCAATAACACCACCAATACGTGGTACAATTACACGAGAGATAAAAAGATAAAAAAGACCGAAAGAAATTGCCAACCAGAAAAAATGCGAACCAAAATGCACAAAATCAAAAGGCGGAAACACACGATTTGCATGCTCTGCCACCTTTTTAATATGTTCTATCGACGTTTCAGTGTTCTGTGCATAAGCGCTTGAAACAAACATCTTCTTTCATCCTTTAAATAGCTTATTAAAGCCCTCTATAACCGATGATAACTGACTGACATCTCTCTGGCATCTCTCTGGTTAAGAGCTAAAAGGGTAAATCTTTCCTCATGCAAGAACAGATATACCCTTTTGATGATGATCAAACCCCAAAAAGAAGTAATAAAGCAATGAGCAATGAAAAAATTCCCAAAGCTTCTGTTACAGCAAAACCAAAGACGAGACGTCCAAACTGACTATCTGCTGCTGATGGATTTCGTAATGCACCAGAAAGATAGCTACCAAAAATATTACCAAGTCCTAAAGCTGTTCCAGCCATACCAAAGCAAGCAAGACCAGCGCCAATATATTTTGCTGCAAGCACCATTTCCATGTTATTCTCCTTTAAAGCGAAATTGCATTATTCGACGGAATAACCGCCAGTTTTATTAATGTCCTGGATGAATTGCATCATTAAGATACATACAAGTTAAAACCGTAAAGACGTAAGCCTGAAGGAATGCGACCAAAAACTCAAGTGCAGTAATTGCTACAGTCATAATAAGCGGTAAAACCGAACCACCCACACCTACGAGTCCTACCCCAATCATTGAAACAACAAACCCAGAAAACACTTTAAGCGTAATATGACCAGCAAGCATATTCGCAAAAAGACGAAGAGAAAGACTAATTGGACGGGAGAGAAAAGAAATAACCTCAATCATTGTCACCAGAGGCAAAACCACAACAGGAACTCCACTGGGAACGAACAGTTTCAAAAAACTGACCCCATGCTTATAAAAGCCATAACCAATCACCGTCAAAATCACCACCATTGCTAACGAAAACGTGATCATAATTTGAGATGTAACCGTATAAAAATAAGGAAAGAGACCAATAAAGTTAGCAACTAAAATAAAAGTAAACAGAGAAAAAACTAAAGGAAAAAACTGCATCCCCTGCACACCAGATGATTCCCGCAGAGTCGATGCTACAAATTCATATGCCATTTCCGAAAGAGACTGCATCCGCGTTGGAACCAATCCACGACTCGATGACGAAATGAAGAGAAAAATAGAAGTTACAACAACCGTAAGGACTGTAAACAATGATACATTTGTAAACGATAAATCCATATTTCCTATGGAAATCTTAATCAGCCTTGAAACCTCAAACTGATGAATAGGATCTGGAGCGTGTGTTGTCACTTCAACCTCATTTATCGGACCTCTCATTGGCCCCTTTATCTTGTTTTTGGCGCAATGCGCCTTTTTTTCCTAATTGACTGGAGGAAACATACCCCACAGACCGAAGAATACTCAATACACCAGCAGCAAACCCAAAGAAGAGAAAAAATACTAATCCCCAAGGCCATGAACCTGCTAACTTATCAAACCCCAACCCCAAAACAATACCAACTATAACACTTGCCAGAAACTCACTGGAAAGCTTAATTGCGCCTGCCATCCTTCCTTGTGATTTTTCCCGCTTATTCTTATGCTCCCGCTTCTTTAATGCTTGCTTGCGCACTAAAGCTACGCTTAAATTCCTACTACGACATTCCAAATCCTCTGAATGAAGACACTCTCCTTGCTTTTCCTCTTCAGCCTCCTTACGGCTCATAACGGGTTTCTCGCCCATCGCCATCATTGGCTCCTTAATTAAAAAGCAACGTAAGAATACATTTCATAAAACCGTGTGCATCATATTGTTCCCGAATTTATTCGTCAAGATACTAAAAGAAATCTATCACAAGTTATCGTATAAATTTTATTGCAGAAATAACGTATTTTTCAATTTACATGCTTTCTTAAAAAGATATTCTGAGCACCTAAACCGATTTCACGACAGCACCCGTGAATGTATAACAAAAGTTCCCGTGAATAATATAAAACTCATAGAACAACCATTTTTACGCTTAACGAAAGGTGTCAACTGATACCATCTTATTTTCCGGCTCCCAATGTTATATCAATCCTAGTTTTGAAAGAGAACATAGAAAGCTAAAAAACAGTATGAGAGCGTTAGTTTACACCTTTTATTCAAATAAACTTGCACTTTTTATTTTATGAAAATAATAATCAATGGTTTCTATATGATCCTATTCGCAAAGTATTTTACATATGCCATTACAGGCCCCATCACGAAATGAGCTTGAGGGTATTAAGAGAAGTTCCTTTAAATACAAGATATTAATAAATCTAAAATTTCAAATAGATTAAGCCAATAGAACACAATAAAATTTAAATACGATTACCATACCACTTTATACAATTTTAATCCACTTTTATGAACTTCACTCTTTACAATTGAATATCGGTAGATTTAGCAAGTATTTTTGCTTTTTATTCAGACAAACTATCGTAAGCAAAAGCGCTTATTCATAATCTTTATTTTTATGAAACGATAATCTAATACTGCTTTTCACACAAGCATCATAATTATATTCCCCTACCCTCATATTGCATCTATTCTTGCACTTAAATAACCCATTAAGAGGATTATGTACTCTTTCTTAAATACTCCCTATCACACTCTTCTCATGACATGCAAATAAATGATCATCAATAAAATTAAAACTTTAGCAAATAAAATTTTAATTTTATGAAAAGAAAGATCATTGAAAAAACTTACTTTTAAGATTCTTAAGTATAGATTTCATTCACTCAAAAAATTAAAGAGTTATCATTTCTTCTTGGAACGTGTCGCAAAAGGATTATCAGAGGCTCGTAATGATATGCGAACGGGTATACCAGACATATCAAATGTTTCACGTAACCCATTGACAAGATAACGCAAATACGACTGTGGCATACTTTTGGGACGCGAGCAAGAAATCATAAATCCAGGAGGACGTGTCTTAACCTGTGTGATGTATTTAACCTTAAGTCGACGTCCAGAAACCGCAGGAGGTGGATGATGTGCCACAACAGTTCCAAGCCATTGGTTCAATTTAGCCGTCGAAATGCGACGATTCCATACACGGTGCATCATCATGACATTTTCCATCAGTTTATCAATCCCTTGACCATATTGTCCTGATAAAGGAACGGCTCTCAAACCACGAACTTGAGGAAGAAATCGAGCACATTTTTCATGCAAATCAATCAATGTAGTCTGACTGTTTTCAATAAGGTCCCACTTATTGAAAGCAATAACTGGAACACGCCCTTCACGAATCACAAGATCAGCAATTTGTAAATCCTGCTTTTCAAAAGGTATCGTTGCATCAAAAACAATGACCACCACTTCTGCAAAACGAATAGCACGCAAAGTATCTGCAACAGATAGTTTTTCTAATTTTTCTTGAATTCTCGATTTTCGACGTAAACCTGCAGTATCAAAAAGTTTAATATGACGACCACGCCATTCCCAATCTACAGAAATAGAATCACGCGTGAGTCCTGCTTCTGGTCCTGTTAACAATCGCTCTTGTTTCAACATACTATTAATAAGAGTGGATTTTCCTGTATTGGGACGCCCCGCAATCGCAATCCTAATGGGCTTACTTTCATCGTAAATAAGCTCCTCTTCTTCCAAATCCTTTACATCATCACCAACAGATGCAGGCTGTATCATCCTATTTTCTTCTTTGTTGTTGCCAAAAGCATGCTCTGACCCAACAGCATCTATAATTGCATCACGCAGATCACTAAGTCCCAAACCATGTTCAGCCGATATTGGGCACGGCTCTCCCAAACCTAATGACCACGCCTCATACTCTCCTCCTGTTGCCGCTCTTGACTCAGACTTATTGGCAACAAGCACAATTGGCTTTCCTGATTTGCGAACCAATGAAGAAAAATTTAAATCACTTGGTGTTATTCCGCTCTTTGCATCAAATACAAATAAAATAAGATCCGCTTCATCAATTGCAACTTTTGTATGAGAACGCATACGCCCCTCGAGTGTATGATCACCTGCTTCTTCCAGCCCAGCCGTATCAATCACATCAAAACGTAGATCTTGAAGTTTTGCCGCATGAATACGCCGATCACGTGTTACACCAGGCTTATCATCAACCAAAGCCAATTTTTGCCCAACCAAACGATTAAATAGTGTCGACTTCCCAACATTGGGACGACCAATGATAGCAATGGTAAGGCTCATCGATTTATTCCTTATTTGCCTTGCCCTCAGCTTGTATAAGCTCAAGCATCATTCGAGCCCGATCTGTTATTTTTGAACCCAAAGCACCTTCTTCAGAATTTTTTTTAAAATAATAAACCGCCTCATCCATTTTATCCGCCTTATAGGCAGCTAAGCCTAAAGCTTCTCTTGCAGACATACGCATAGGATCGGTATCACTTGCCATATCTTTGATGCGCTTTTCAACATCAGCTAATGTCCCTGTATCAACCAGAATATAAGCCGCCCGAATTTTTGCAACTTTCTGCAAAATCTGCGGTGCTTTCTCATCCGCTGCAATAGAATCAAAGATCTCCACTGACTTAATAATATCACCTTTCTCCATGAGTAAAGAAGCCTCACGTAAACGAGCAAGAAAAGGATACCCCCCAAAATGAGAGGTTTTAACAGTTTCTAATTGCTTTATCGCTTTATCAAAATCACGTGTATTCGCAAGATTAAGACTCTTTACAAATGCATCACCAATATAACCAGCTTTCTTTATTTGCGTATGATGATAAACTTGATAAGCAACTATCATGAATATAAAAAGAATAACTGCTCCAATAATTGAAAAACCATACCGTCTCCAAAAAGCAAGCGCCTTTTCCTGACGAAATTCTGCATTCACTTCAGCAATAAAACTATCATACGACATATATCATACCTTGAAAAAAGTTACTTTATCTGTGCTTTTACGCATAAATGGATAAAGATGGTAGTCCTAATTAACTAAAAATCTTTAAATTGCTCGTTTATTTATTTTAAATCAACATGTAGCCAATTCAATCGGATTTTTGCAACAGTCTTAATCGAAAATGATATAAGCACCCTGTTTGTACATATTACAGCTTTTACATATATTGAGTCTTATGAAAAATTCACTGCCTTAATATTTATCATGATTGCCTATCATCTCAAGCAGATTTTCTCCCCATTATATAGAGAGATAATCTTTTAAAGTCTTCAACCGCAATCGTTGGTTGTATTGGATTATAGAATTATAATAGAAAAACCACTTCTTGAAAAAAGGTAAATTTCCATGAAAGTCCCTTAAAACCCAATAAATAAATTTTTATCTGTATCAAAAATACCGAAGCGCCATGATTAAAGTGTGGTATAATTCCAAATCTTCAGTTAAAGCTCTTTATATAAAGTGTATCCCTTCAACTTATCTTCATACGATTAACAACCTTTTGTAATTGATCCTTAAAGTTTCTAAAAATATCCTATTGTAAGGGCCAAACCCACATAAGCATTGGAACAGCAATAATAACGATCAACACCGCCAATGGAGCACCCAAACGTGGATAATCACTAAAACGATATCCTCCTGGCGCCATCACGAGCATATTACTTTGATGTCCAATAGGTGTAAGAAACTCACATCCCGCACCAATTGCAACAGCCATCAAAAAAGCTTCAGGCTTATAATGAAGGGAATGAGCAAAACTTGACGCAATTGGTGCTACCATCATCACTGTTGCTGCATTATTCAAAAATGGCGTAACCAACATAGCTGTCACCAACATAAGCGCTAAAGCACCAGATGGCGGGAAAAATATTGCCAATTGGCTCAGCCATTGACCAATGAGATCCGTACATCCTGTTTTCTCTAACGCTTCACTCACTGGAATAAGAGCCGCTAATAGTACGAGTATTGGACCATCTAATGCCTGATACAGATCACGCGCGGGCAAAACACGAAAGATCACCATTGCTGCAGCAGCAGAAAAGAAAGAAAAAGCAACTGGAACAATATGAAAAGCTGTAAAAATAATTGCTATAAATAAAACAGCTAAAGAGATGAAACCATGTCGTAAATTTCCAAACACAATATTTCGTTTTGCTAGGGGCAAGCATTTCAATTCTCTTAATAAATTGGGAATAATTGCATCCTGTCCTTGCAAAACAATCACATCTCCAAGATGGAAAATAATATCATCAAGTCTTCCCCGCACCCTTTCATGTTGACGACTTAACGCAAGTAAATTTACATTATAGCGATCAAATAGGGAAAACTCTTTCGCACTAATACCAATAAGAGGTGAATTATGGGTAATGACTGCTTCAATAATATCAATGTCACTGTCCTTATCACCTGCAGCAATAGTTCGCCCCTTAGAAAACTCTAAACGAGCAGAGTTCATCACGCTATCTAACCCTGTATGTGACCCTTCCAGCAAAATAATATCATTTTCAGACAAAACAAAATCTGGTAATGGTGAAATAGATACTTTGTTTCTGATAATTTGAATTACCATAACATCACCACTTGATGGCTTAACCAAATCAACAATATTTTTCCCCACAATCGGTGAATTTATTGGAATATGCGCTTCTGCAACATAATTACGGATATCAATGGCATCATCAAATGATACACCTGAACGCACACGCACAGGCAAAAGCCAATAAAAACAGACCAAATATACAACACCAGCCGTCGCAATAACCGCACCAACTGGTGTAAAATCAAACATAGTAAAAGGTGTTCCTGCTAAACGCTCTTGCATCGCTGAAATAACAACATTAGGAGATGTTCCTATCTGTGTCATAAGCCCTCCCAACAAAGAACCAAAGGCCATGGGCATCAAAAAGACAGAAGGAGAAACCTGAGAACGACGTGCAAACTGAAAAGCTATCGGAAGCATAATCGCCAAAGCACCAATGTTTTTAACAAACATTGATAATACGACAACAGAAAGAACCAAAAAAGCTAATTGAAGACGCACCGATTTCACATCTGGCCATATCCGTTGAATAATAAATTCCATTATACCAGAGCGAGATACAGCAGTACTGACAACAAACACACTCCCCACGATAATAACGATATCATTACTAAAACCGCTAAACGCTTCCTTCGGGCTAACAAGACCAAGGGCACAAGCTATTAATAATGTACAAATAGCAACAAGATCATAACGAAATCGATCCCAAATAAAAACAACCATCATGAGACCAATGATCGAAAAGGCCATTATTTGATTTTCTGTCATAACACTCACTTCTCCCCATTAAATTAATGAACAAAAACATATCTTTTATGTTTTAAATATTCCTATAAACAGCAGCAAGATAAAAGCAGACATCGGAATATTTTAGGATAATTTTAAAGTGATAAAAAATTATGATGCGCATAAACTCACCTCTCCTTATTATGCGTGCTTTTCTATAAAGTGCTGAACCCAAAGAAAATTGATAAAAGTTGATAAAGCTATATTGCAAAAAAGATGAGAATAACTCTAATATAGAGCGTAGATAATTGTTGAAACTGGTACACGCTATATTTAAACCTTTGTCGTTGCTTAAAAGAATTTATCTTCACTCTCAATTCACAGAGTGATAAAAATGAAAGAAGAAAGAATGGTCAATCTTAATAGTGGGTATCAAAGTAACCTCAGATATTGGCTCACTTGCATTATTGGATTTGTTGCTATCTTGGCAATTATAATTGTTGGTGGATTTTATATCGCAAAACCCTATCTTGACAGTTTTGTAAGACAAGAAATAGCCCGTCGTGCCATAAAAGCCGAAACATCTGAAGTAAGCATTCTAGGTAAAGTCAACTTGAAGAATGTGACATTACCCGTTCCAGCTGGTACATCACTTAAAATTGGTGCCATTTCTGCCCGTCCTCCTCTTTCCTTTATTCCCGGAACTTTTACATTTTATAATGTTGATTTAAAGCATAATAATATTCATGTGCAAATTCCCCAAATTTCTCTTCGGAGTGTATCCCTAAAAGAAAAAGATAGAACGATAACATCACGTCTTTTACAATCAATGATGCGTATTGAGCTTTCCTCAATTATTGCTCCCAATATACAACTTTCTATAGAAAATAAAAATAACCAAACAGAAACGGTTGAAATCAAGAATTTCCAGCTTTCTGATTTTAGAAATAACCATATCCGTTCAGTTAGTATCAAAAATATGGATCTTAAAACGGTCGTAGCAAATGGTGCCAAACAGATGCAACTTATGGCTAAAAGTGATACAATAAAAGCCCATGATATCGACATCAACTATGCCTATTCTATCATTTTTGGAAAAAACAATGCTCTCAATCAAGGTAAAACCGTTACTGGCCCCATTTCTCTGAATAATATAAGTGTTGATATTTTTGAAGAAGCAGAAAAAAATAGCTCTTTCTTCCTTGGGCAGTTTAAAACATCTGGTTTAAAGATGAAACCGCTTGAACAAACTCCTGAAAAATTAATCAAAGCTTATCTTAATGCAAGAAAAGAGAATAATAAAATCGCTGAAAAAGTTGCACAAAATGGTCTTCTTCTAAACATACTGCTCGCCATTACCTCAGCGGATGCCAAAGTTGATAATATCACCGTTGATATACCGCAGTTGAAAGCAACGCTCGAATCATTCCAATTCAAACCAAGTTTGTGGAAACAACCTATCCCTAAAAAGCTTTTTCTTTCTCTCAACAACCTTTCCATTCTACCTAAAAAAATGAATGAAAAAGACTTAGAATTTTTCAAAAATCTGAACTTTGAGCGCTTTAATGTTTCAGGAAAAATTGATATTTCTTACGATGAAAAAAAACGTATGCTCTTTCTTGATACAATGTCTTTCAATATGAAAGACGTTGGATCTGGAGATATATCGGCTAAGGTTATTGATGTTGATGAAAAGCTTTTTTCTGGTCAGAAAAATATAATGATTTCTGCGTCTCAAGATCTTGGCATTAATGAAATTGATATACAATATACTGATGCAGGTTTCATTGATAAGCTTTTTTCTTATCTTGCGCAAAATCTTAATGACAGCCAACATGATCTTAAAAAGGAACTTTATGACGATTTCTATCTAATGATGACGCAGACCCCAAAAATTCTGCTAAAAAATCATGACGAAGCAGAAAAAATTTCAAAATCCTTAGGAGAATTTGCTAAAAATCCACAAACATTGATCGTGAAAATTAAAGCAAAAGATAATAAAGGTCTCGCAATAGTTGATCTCGAATCTGCTCTACAAAATGATCTATCCAAGGCTTTAAGCAAAGTACATCTTACTATTAAAAATGAAGCATCGCCTTAAACATTTTGTGCTTTAAACATGATGATCTTGTCTATAAATTAAGAACTTTATTCCTCTTTTTTCTTTTATATGATACAGAAGGTATCATACAGAGTTATTTATACAGAGAATATAGAATCTAAAATTGTCGATGCTTGGAGTTGTTCATGTCTGGTTTATCTTCAAATCGCCTGCCTAATCGCGCTTCTCGTGTCACCAATCAAGCGCTTTCTGCTATCGAGCGTTTTCTCCATATTGAAGCTCTTAGTGGTGTTGTTCTTTTATTAGCTGCTGCTTCTGCACTTATTTTTGCCAATTCTAAATATGCTGCTTTCTATGAATCTTTTTGGCATACACCTCTTGGCTTTAATTTGGGTCATTTCACTCTTTCATGGGATTTACATTTCTGGGTTAATGATGCCCTTATGACTATTTTCTTTCTCGTCGCAGGAATGGAAATTCGACGAGAAATTCATGAAGGTGCTCTTGCCGATTTTAAACAAGCAATCTTACCAATTGTTGCTGCAATAGGGGGCGTTTGTGTTCCTGCAATTATTTACTTTATCTTCAATTTTAACGAGGGACATATGCGCGGTTGGGCTGTGCCAACAGCAACAGATATTGCCTTTGCTCTAGGTATTCTAGCTCTTCTCGGAAAAAAAATCCCTTCTAATCTTCATATTATTCTTCTATCATTAGCGATTATTGACGATATTATCGCTGTTCTTATTATTGCTTTTTTCTACTCAACAAACATTGATCCTAGCGGTTTAATGATTGCAGGAGCGGGTATTGCTTTGGTACTATTTTTTCAGTGGATTGGGCTTGCATCAGCATGGCTTTACATTTTACCTGGTGCAATCATTTGGTGGGGTTTAATGGCAACAGGCGTTCACCCATCGCTTGCTGGCGTAATCTTAGGGATGATGACTCCCGTTCTTCCTACCCGTACTCTTGTAGCGCCACTCACCATGCTCAGTAACGCTATGCAAATTCTTCAAGAAAAAAATACAAAAACAGATCTGCATCATATTTCAACAGCATTAAAAAAGATGCGCAAAGGACAACGGGCCATGATTGCCCCAGTAACTCGTGTTCAAAAAGCATTGCATCCATGGGTTGCATACGTTATCATGCCAGTTTTTGCCTTCGCAAATGCAGGAGTAAGTTTTGCAAACTTTGATCTTTCTTCTGACAAATCATTCTTGATTGTTCTGGGTGTTGTCATTGGTCTTTTCATCGGTAAGCCTCTTGGTATTATCACTGCCAGTTATATAGCTGTAAAATCAGGACTATGCCGCCTACCCCCTCATATGACCTGGACAGGTGTTTTACTCATTGGTTTTTTAGCAGGAATTGGCTTTACAATGTCTATCTTTGTTTCAATGCTCGCTTTTAAAGATATTATTCTGCTTGATGCGGCAAAAATTGGAGTTCTTTGTGGCTCTGGTTTATCTGCCCTTATCGGTCTGGGATATGGATTTATTTATATTAAGCGCAATAAAGGAATTTCTCATAGTTCCTAATAAACTAACTGAAAATACATTTTTATGCAGAAATTCTAAAAAGTAATTTTGCCCATTTGTTCGATTCGGACGATATTTAATGTAAAATCCGTTGTCTCGCCTCATCTTTACACTTATGAAGGAGAAAACTAACGTCATCATACTATTTACTAGCCTCTAATGTTGCAACAACCTTTGACACTCGAGAGGAATCATAAGAGATATTTTTATTCCTTTCTTCAATAATCTTTTACTCATGTACCAGCTCCACTCATGATATACACAGAAATGGTTTTAATTATTTCAATAAAGGCTTCGTGGTTTCAGAAAAGCTATTTTTTATTGGGACTATGATTCACTATAAAGAAGAATTTAATTATTATAAATCAATATCTTATGTTTAATAATAAGAAAAAGATAAGAATAAGCAAAGTTCAATAATCAGTTAAGTAATTCCATGGCTTATTTTTCCCAATAAACCACCCTCCTCGTTATTGATTTTATTGCCGGTATTCTAAACAACTTTAATTTTTATCTTCTTAAAAGCACATTATTTTTGGATAAAAATATTCCCGTTTTTTATCATAGACACATCACTTGTCTCACTCCATGAAAGAATTAAACTTGAAGCATACTTCCATAGGAAGCACTCTAGTTTACGTAATTAACTCGCGGGAAAAAAGAAAACCCTAGTCATTTAGACTATTCTAAAACATATGATTGGTGGAAAAATAGAGCATGTATATCGTTGTTCTCCCCTTTTCCCGCTCTTATTTGATATTTATTTTCTTTTTGTTTAAAGAGCTCGCTCTATATTTCTTGATACCATAAAATACTCTTCACAGATAATTTAAAAAGCACTATTTCCGAGACTTTCGAATTTATACAACGCCACATAAAATACAAAAAGAGTAAAATAATATGGCTATATTTCTCACAAGAAGAGTTTTGCTTACAAAGACCACCATTTGCAAAATATGTAAACACGATAAAGAAACTAGCACGATATACTGAAAAAACGGAAGAATGTATTTCATGCGTGGTTGGCAGTATGACACAGAAAATACTTATAATAGAGTAGTTAAAGGAAGAAAGTTAACCTAAAGAACATATGGAGGTATCAAAAACTTTGAAAATCTTAATTATAATTCAAAAAAGAGAAATAGACATGAAAAAAATTTAATTAATAAAAGCAACACACTTGTAACATTATCATTAATTTTGATCTATAGTTACATAATTTTATGAAAAGTACTTCTGAAGAAGCTATAAACGCATAAGATATAGTAATTTTATAACGTATAGCGTAAACATAAATATTGTCTATAGAGATAGATTTTTTTATTGCCTCATAATATGGAAAAAATTAACTTTTCAAGATACACATAAAGTCATAAACAATCATTTGAAGATAAACTAAACATCTATAGAAAATACATCATCAATTTTACTTTTGGTAATTCCATCACTAATCTAATGAGCTCTAATTTCTCTAAGATTTATAATATTAAATCTGTATTGACGGGGCTGTCCCTCATGCAACATGCATCTTTTGAATAAACACTGCGCACTGCTCCTTATTCCATTAAGGCTTATCGTAAAGACTTCTCCATCCCTCTCTATAGGCTCTAAAACGTTTATAGACGGCATATTTTTTATCCCTTCTTAAACAATTTTTTACCCAAACATCTTTCTCTTGTAATGTATAAGTGACCATTTTTAAATTCATCATGAACAAGTTTAAAATGAGAGAGTTTTGCTGTATTAAATATTCTATTTAAGTTAAAAATATAAATTGTTCTTAACAAAAATTATTAACATATATTAAAGCTTTATGTTATTGAAACTTTGTTGAAACTAAAAAATACTTATCCCTTATCAAGAGCATAAACAGCATGTAATGTTCTAACCGCAAGTTCAGTGTAAGCACTATCAATCAAAATAGAAATTTTAATTTCTGAAGTCGTAATTGCTTGAATGTTAATACCCTTTTCAGCCAAAGCCTTAAATGCTGTAGCGGCAACACCTGCATGGCTACGCATTCCAATACCAATCACAGATACCTTGGCGAGATCGCCTTCAAATTGGAGAACATCAAATCCAATTTCTTTGCGATTCTTCTCAAGAAGTGTAACGGCTTTTTCTACATCTGATGATGGTACAGTAAAAGTCATATCAGTTTTTGAGCCATCTTCAGAAATATTTTGCACAATCATATCAACATTAATGCGTTCTTCAGCCAAGGGACCAAAAATTGCTGCCGAAATCCCTGGACGATCGGCAAGCCGACGAAGGGAAATTTGTGCTTCATCTTTGGCAAAAGCAATACCAGTAACATTTTGTTGTTCCACAATTTCATCCTCATCGCAAATAAGTGTTCCAGAAGAACTCATTGAATCCTCCATGCCTAACGCATCAGGATCCTCAAAACTTGAACGCACAAAGGTACGAACCTTATGAACCATTGCTAATTCAACAGAACGAACCTGTAAAACCTTTGCACCAAGAGAAGCCATTTCTAGCATTTCTTCAAAAGCTACTTTTGGTAAACGACGCGCTTTCGGTTCTATACGTGGATCCGTTGTATAAACACCATCCACATCCGTATAAATATCACAGCGATCAGCTTGTACAGCAGCGGCTATAGCAACAGCACTTGTATCTGATCCCCCACGCCCTAAGGTAGAAATCCGGTTATCCGGAGCTAACCCCTGAAAACCAGCAATAACGGCAACCTGACCTTCCTGAAAACACTCGATTAAAAAAGATCCATCAATATTAGTAATACGTGCACGGCCATGCGCATTGTCTGTATGAATAGGAATTTGCCAACCAAGCCATGAACGTGCATTCACCCCCATTTCTTGAAGTGTCAAAGCCAACAATCCTGAAGTAACCTGTTCACCAGAAGCAACCACAACATCATATTCACGAGCATCTCTATGCATGGAGGAAGCATCACTCGTCCACTGAACAAGTTCATTTGTTTTACCAGCCATCGCAGATACGACAACGGCAACCTCATTGCCTGCATCAACCTCTCTTTTGACATGCCGTGCAACATTATGAATACATTCAATGTTTGCTACAGATGTTCCACCAAATTTCATGACAATGCGCGCCATTAATAACACTCTTACCTTTACATCTCTTATCTCAAACAGTAATGAGAATTAGATGCTGTATCAACTAACCATTTTCTCGACATAGCGAATATCTATCATTTGTGCAAGTTTCATTATGATTATATTAATTTCTCTTGACTTTGTATAAAATCTACTTGACCTGATCATTAAAAATAAAAGGAAGGCAACATGATCGATGAAACACAAACAACTATTGATCAAAGTGAAATTGATCACTTTTCACGTATTGCTACAGAATGGTGGAATCCACAAGGAAAATTTCGACCTCTTCACCAATTTAACCCAACACGCCTTGCTTACATCAGAGAAAAAATCTGTTTAGAGTTTAATCGTGACCCTTCTTCACTTACGCCCTTTCACAATTTGAAAATTCTTGATATTGGCTGTGGAGGAGGCTTGTTATCTGAACCAATGGCACGTCTTGGTGCTATGGTTGTAGGCGTTGATGCTGCACAAACAAATATTGAAGTCGCAAAAACCCATGCTGCTCAAAATGACCTTTCCATTGATTACCGCACGACGACAGCAGAAGTACTTGCCAATGAAGGAGAAAAATTTGATATTATCCTTAATATGGAAGTTGTTGAACATGTCGCTGACGTTAATCTCTTCATAGCAGCTACAGCAAAAATGTTGAAACCACAAGGGTTGATGTTTGTCTCAACACTCAACCGCACATGGAAAGCATGGGGGCTTGCTATTGTAGGCGCTGAATATATTCTACGTTGGCTTCCTAAAGGAACCCACGATTATAAAAAATTCCTAAAACCTCTAGAACTTAAAAATTTCTTATCAAAAAACGCTCTGACTGTCATTGATGAGATAGGTATTACTTATAACCCTTTAAACGACAGCTGGAATCGCTCAAAAGACATGGGTGTTAACTATCTCCTTCTCGCAAAAAGGTCGTAAGGATATGTAATTTACAAATATTATATGCCTTGTAATAAAGAATTCAGCTTTCCCTCAGCCTCTAAAGCATAAAGATCATCACAACCGCCAACGTGATAATCACCTATGAAAATTTGTGGAAATGTATTACGTCCATTTGCACGCTGTACCATTTCTTGGCGAAGGGATGTGGAAGCATCAATATCTGTATACTTTACGCCTTTTTTATTAAGCAAATCACGTGCTTTTGTACAATAAGGACAGTTAGGGCGTGTATAAATTATTATCTCTTTCATAGTATTATCCTCCAATATTTTTTAATAATATTCATTTTAAATTCCTCTTAAGAAGAGGGAAAAATAGAATCTTCTTTGAGAACACGCGAAAATGTTAGCACATCAACCTGTCGTGCACCTGCATCTTTTAATGCAGCAGCTGCTGCTGTAACTGTTGCACCCGTTGTAAATACATCATCAATCAGCAAAACAGAACATCCTTTGAGATATTTTTTAACTTTATGCGAAACCTTAAAAGCATTTTTTACGTTAAGTTTTCTCTCTCTTGAAGAAAGACTAACCTGCGGACGGGTATGCCGACAACGAACAAGCCAACTCGGTTTTAAAAGCTTTTTTTGTGATGCTGCAATATAACGTGCAAGCTCAGCAGATTGATTATAACGCCTCTCCCAAAAACGACGAAAATGCAATGGAATGGGAATAATAACATCACAATCATCAATAACCTCGCGTCCAGCAAACATCATCCAATTGGCCATAAATGATGCCAATTCTATATGATCACCATATTTTAAGCGCGTTACTAAAGTTCGTGCAAGCCCTTTATGAACAATGACTGAGCGAACACGTGAAAAAGGATGAGTATTACGGAGTGCTTCACCACTAAGAAAACCATCCCCCATATCACAAACAAAAGGAGTCCCCATAACAGGACAATAAGGTTTCGTGATAAATTGAAGGTCTTTCCAACATTCGGAGCAAATCGTACCATAAGTAGAAACATTTTGCTTACATCCAGGACAAATTGGTGGATAAAGCATCGTTTTCAAGCGTTCAACGAACTTACTTAGTATATCCCCGCTATTTAACGCCGCTTCTCGAAAATACAACATTATAAATTTAGGCTTTTACAAGTTTCCCTCAGAACAAAAGTTCCTTTGTATTTCCTCAATTTATAATTTTAATTCCTTTAAAAACTCTTACCTTCTATAAATTTATTTTCTTTCATATTATAAACTTGACAGAGCTTGCACAAATAATGAACCTTTTCAAAATATATTCTTTCATAGATCGAAAGTGTTCCACAATATGTCGCATCCTTTAATTTTTGATCATAACCGCATTGAACAATTCCGAAAACGTGCCTTTCAAAAAGCAAAAAAAGGATGTGACTTTTTACTCTCTCACATGGCAGAAGATCTCTATAAACGCCTTAGCACTGTTGATCGCCTCTTTACATTAGCTCTTGATTTACACAGCCATACAGACCTTGCTGCGCAAGCTTTAATGAAATCTGGAAAAGTTTGTTCCATAGAACGCATTGAAACCGATACGCTTTATCAAAGCCATGATAAAAAATTCTATTTACGTCATCGAGAATTTCTTGATTTACCTCAAAGTTACTGTGACCTTATTGTTTCACTTCTTTCATTACAATTGACCAATGATACCCCTGGTGTTCTAAGCCAGATAAAAAATACCCTTAAACCAGATGGCTTATTTCTTGCTGTTATGGCAGGAGCTGGTACATTAAGAGAATTGCGGGAAAGCCTGCTGCAAGCTGAAAGTGAAATTTATGGTGGAGCAAGCCCTAGGATCTACCCTTTTGCCGACATTCGTGATGCAGGCGCTCTTTTACAGCGTGTTGGCTTTGCCCTGCCTGTAGCAGACGTTGAAGATATCACAATACGTTATAATACAATGTTTGACCTTATGCACGATCTTAAAGCTATGGGAATGCAAAATGCACTCATCAATCGTTCACGACGCCCTGTATCCAAACGTTTTTTTCTCCGCGCAGCTGAAATCTATGCACAACAATTTAGTGATCCTGATGGACGTATTCGTGCACATTTTTCTTTCATCTGGCTCTCTGGTTGGGCTCCTCATCCCAACCAACAAAAACCCCTACAACCTGGTTCAGCGCAAATATCTCTTACAGATGTTTTACAGCCAAAAAAAATATAACCTAAAATTATTTTTTTAAAATACTTTTATCTGTTGTCCGTAATATTTGACTAGTGACCGTTCCAGCTATCATTGAATCGCTCACGTTTAGAGCAGTCCGTCCCATATCAATTAGCGGTTCAATAGAGATAAGTACAGCAACCAAAGTAACAGGAAGCCCCATAATTGGTAACACAATCAATGCAGCGAAAATAGCACCTCCCCCCACACCAGCAACACCAATAGAACTCAATGTTACAACACCAATAAGCGTAGCAATCCAAGTAGGATCAAGAGGATTAATACCCATAGAGGGTGCAATCATGGTCGCAAGCATCGCTGGATAAAGACCAGCACAACCATTTTGTCCAATTGTTGCCCCAAAAGAAGCTGCAAAACTCGCAATGGATTGTGGTACACCTATCCACTGTGTTTGCGCTTCAATATTCAAAGGAATACTTGCAGCACTTGAACGACTGCTAAAAGCAAATGTTAAAACTGGTAAAACCTTTTTGAAAAAACGAAAGGGATTAATCCCAGAAATACCAAGCAATACACCATGAATTCCAAAAATTAAAATAATACCGACATAAGAAGCAATGATAAAAACCAGTAAATTTAAAATATCTGTAATACGCGATATTGCTCCTACTTTCGTCATAAGTGCAAAAATACCATAAGGCGTCAAAGCAATCACAATACGGACTAACCGCATAATCCAAGCTTGTGCCACTTGAATAAATAAAAGCGCTTTTTCTCCTTTTTCTGGCTCATCTTTCTTTAAAAGGAGAACCGATGCACCTAAAAATGACGCAAAAATAACAACACTGATAATTGACGTACGTTTAGCGCCACTCAACTCAGCAAATGGATTTTTAGGAATCATAGACAAAATCATCTTTGGTATATTCATATCTCCAAGTTTAGAAATATGACCTTCAAGAAGAGCAGAAACATTTTGCCCTTCATGCACCAAACCCTCGGTTGTTAATCCAAAAAAATTAACCACAAGCACACCAACCAATGCTGAAAGAGCCGTTGTAAAAAGCAATATTGAAATTGTTATTATACTCATCTTTCCAACAGCATAAACAGAATGTAAATGAGCAACTGCTGAAACGATAGAAATAAAAACCAGTGGCATAACAATCATTTGCAACAATAAAATATAGCCTTCACCGACAATGTTAAACCATTCAACGGATTTCAATAAAGTGCTTTCACCCTCTCCATAAATAAACTGCAAAACACTTCCAAAAATCAAGCCAAGGATAAGCCATAGCATAACACGTAGTGAAAGACTCCATTGCATTTTCTTACTTTGAGAAACCAATAATAAAAAAATAACAAATAGAAATAAATTGACGAAAAAATTAAATGTCATTGTCTATGCTCACTATTATTATGGTTGACATAAATAATCTGCATAATTCAAAATCAATGCATGATATTTAAAATTAACCTATAAAGCTTACAAGGCTTTTACAAAATCATTATTTTTTTAATTTATAGATTAAAAGAGAATTTTTTATCTACTAATAACTGTTTAAAGAAAATAAATAAAATTATTTTCTTATTCTTTAAATTTATGCTCTTATAAAATAGTTAAATAAGAAAAATATAAACAACATTCATTGCATCTTAATACTGAATAATTCCAGCGTATCTTATCCTATAAATGTCCTTACCACTCTCTTTTGCTATTTGAACTGAAGCGAGCTTTCCAAGAAAAGATGAATTAACAATCGAACATTCATGATTTTTCTAGAAAATACACCAACAAGCTACTTCTGTTCATTTTATGGACTGCACTCTCAATAGCTTTGATCAGCACTTCAAGTATAATTATTTTATTGAAAATACCTTTTATACATTCTTTCTTTGCTCTCAATGAAAGCTTTTTTATTTTTCAAAATTCTTTTTATAGTCATAAAAAGGTTTTGAAAGACAACATGTTGATTTATAGTCATAATTTACTGTTTGCATATTAAATGAGAGTCCCGAATCACATAAGATTCTCTCATTTCAAACCTGTTTATCTTGAATCAATCAAAATCATTTGCTTGCACGTCACAAGCAGGGCAGATATGTGGATAAAAATGTATGAGAAAGGAGTAGAAATACCTCTTATGAAACGTCTTAATGCAAGAGTTGTCGAAACATTGAAGGGCGGAGCTTGAGCAGCAAATATAAATAATATGATTGCTTTTTATAATAGCGCAGTAAAACTTTTAACGATACCTATTCATATGCTGATCGAACAACACGTGCACGTGCTGTAGATAATTTTGTCATTTTAGATACAAAAAAGATAAGTTGGAGTTATAATGTTAAGCAAGGACTAATAAGAGGAAGGTTTTTGAATTTGAAGAGGCATGCCTCACGCAAAGTTCGTATCGCCCTTTTACACGACAATGGCTTTATTATAGTTGTATCTTCAATGATGGAGTTTATCAGATACCACATATATTCCCTATGGTGCCAGTAGTAGAAAATAGAGTAATACAAATTATAGGCATAGGAGCACGAAGCGTTTTTTCTGTGTTGAGAGCTAAGAATTTGCCTAATCTAGATGCAATAGATACAGGTCAATGCTTTCCACGGTATCTTTATAAAAACGTTGAATCTCTGTAACTGATCGTGATGAGAAACATTCCCTTTTATTTACGAATTCTACAGAAGAAAACACAACAGCTGGTTTACAGAGGCGTGATGCCATTACGGATGCACTTTAAAGCTGCTTATCCTAGTGAGAGCATAACAAAGGCGGTTACAAATTTCTAGATAATGAAAACAATGGAAAAGACTGAGGGTATATGATTAAAATGAGAGGCTTTAAGCCTACAAATATTATAAATTTTATGAATAGTACAGTTATAAAGCATTAAAAGAAGCTTTAAAGTAAATTTACAATATATGGGAGATAATTAATCGTCTATAATAAATTGCGCTCATACTGATAAAAATTATTCTGCTATAGAAATGTTGTTCTTTTTTGAATTTTTATGCGTATTCAAACACTCATTCGTTACAAGCTCAATCTCTTTATCTCTTTCATCTTTATCAAGAATAATAGTATTTTAATATAATAACCCCTTTGCATACAAATAGTTATTTCTTATCTATGAATAGCTTATAATTTCACATAACCCTATGAATATAATATTTTTATTTATTAATATTTAATGATGTAATTAACACATTCATTCTATATATTATCATCTTTATTGCTATCTATTTACATAATATATTTCTTTTTTCTATAAAAATAAGCTTGAGTTATACATACATAGATCTATCGGTATTTTTTCTACTGTCTTTTTAGCGCACTGAAAGATTGATATCATAATTTTTGTATAATAAAATGCTCTTTCATATAAGCATCGTATATTGAATTATAATAATTGACTATTAACCGCAAATTATATTTTTTTATCCCTTTTAAAAGTGAAAAATATTATTTTCAGACCTATTCATAAGTAGATGAGCCAAGTGAATAAAAAATGTTTGATAATAAGCTTTATCTCTTATGAACTATCTTTAGTACAAAGGGACAACATTACGATTACGGAAATATCGTGATATTATTGGGTATAAAATCACACTGCCCAAGAGATTTTTGTATTGTATCCTTTCCGTTATGAGAAATGTTAAAAGCAAGGTAGGATATGCTCTCTAGAGCAAATGAGTGAATGAACCACCACGGTTATATGCATTTTTAAAAAAGTAGGAAGTATCTTTGCTTCAAATTTAATAGGCACATTCTAAAAATAAAGGTTCTACCGACTCATTCCAAATAGAATAGTAATGGGACAAAAATTTTTCAGCATCTGTTTGTCCCATTGCAACAACCTCTTCTAGAGGATTAAGAAAATTTGTTTCATCAAAACCATTCGTATCATACTGTTTGCGATTTTTTAAGCCTTTGCGAGCAATAGCGAGAGATTGACGTGCTAACTCTAAAAGAATAGTTTGACGAAAAGGAGTTTTTAACCCTTCTTTAGGAACGCGTTGGCGCAACTCTAAAACTTCTTCAAAACACCAATCTTTTGTCAAAGCCTCTGCCTCATTAAGTGCTTCCCTATCATAAAGAAGCCCAACCCAAAAAGCCGACAACGCACAAATGCGCTTCCAAGAACCGCAATCAGCTCCCCTCATTTCTAAAAATCTTTTTAAGCGGACTTCAGGAAATAACGTTGATAAGTGATTAATCCAATCTCCCATGTTTGGAATTGAATTTGCAACTTGTCCTTTTAATGCTCCATTCATAAACTGACGAAACGTTATGTGTGTACAATCATAGTAACGACCATCACGCACAACAAAATACATTGGAACATCAAGGGCCCATTCAACATAATCAACAAAACCAAAACGCTCAGAAAATATAAAGGGAAGAACGCCTGTCCTCTGATTATCCGTATTACGCCAAATTTCAGAACGCCACGACAAAAAGCCATTTGGGCGCCCTTCTGTAAAAGGTGAACTTGCAAATAATGCTGTTGCAATGGACTGTAGCTTCATGGACACTTGCATTTTTCGCCGCATATCACTTTCAGATGAAAAATCAAGATTAACCTGAACTGTTGATGTGCGATACATCATATTAAGACCATTATACCCCACTTTAGGCATATAATCAGTCATAATCTGATAACGTGATTTAGGCATTCGCGGCGTTTCAGCTAAAGTCCACTTTGGACTAGCTCCAAGACCTAGAAAACCTATACCCAATGGTTCTGCAATTTTTTTGAGAAGAGTTAAATGCTCCATCAACTCGTAATATGTATGGCCTACTGATTTTAATGGTGCACCAGATAATTCAAATTGTCCCCCAGGTTCCAAAGAAATGGCTCCCTGATCAACGGATCCTACGAGCCCAATAATATTCTCTTCATCTAAAATAGGTTTCCATCCTAAGGCGCTTTGCATCCTCTCTAAAAGCGCTCGGATTCCCCTCTCTCCTTCATAAGGAACAGGGTGAAAACCATCTCTATAAAACGGAAATTTTTCATGTTCTGTACCAATGCGCCAATCATCTTCTGCTTTATACCCCCCTTGGAAATAGCTAACCAAAGAATCTAAGTTATAAATTTCACTTTCATCAGTTATATCAAGCGCCATAACTCATCGTATCCTATAATTGGTATCATCATCTTAAATGAATTGTTTAGAATGATTTTACAGATTTCTCAATCCATTGCCCAATCCCCCACGGTAGCATTAAGAAGAGCCAAAGCAGCAACAGCGGCAGTGTCAGCGCGTAAAATACGCGGACCTAATGATATTGGAACCACAAAAGGATGTTTTTTTAAAAAGCTCCGCTCTTCTTCACTAAAGCCACCTTCCGGTCCAATAAGAATACCAGGTGTTGTAACGTCACGCTTTTTAAAAGAAGCTAATGGATTATGCGATTTATGCTCTTCATCACAAAAGAATAAAGGCTGTGTCTTATCCCACCGTGCTAAAAGTTCTGCTAATGATAGAGCAGAGACGCATTCAGGAAGAGATAAAATTCCACACTGTTCAGAAGCTTCAATAACATTGGCTTCCATACGCGCCATATTGATACGCGTAACCTGCGTATGATGCGTCATAACAGGCTGCAAAATCGACACCCCCATTTCAACAGCTTTCTGCACCATATAATCCAACCGCGCGTTTTTGAGTGGAGAAAAGCAATAAATAAGATTGGAATGCGTCGTTTGTAATCTTTCTTGATGGATAAGCTGAACCACAACAAATTTTTTCTTAATAGCGATAAGTTTAGCAAGCCACTCACCATCCTGTCCATTAAAAAGTAAAATTCCTGCTCCTTCTTTCATACGCAAAACATGCACAAGATAAGAAGCTTGTGCCCCCTCTATCTTTATTTCTTCATTCAAAGCCAATGTCTGTCTGATAAATAATCTTTTAAGTTTATAATTTATGCGCATAAAAATTTTGCCAAAGCTCACTATCGTCATCGAGAAAATGAAGAAAAATATATAGCAAAAAGAAAAAATTATATCTATAGAACTATAATATATTAAAGAATTATAGAGTTTTTTTAGCTTTATGAGATAATAATAGGAACTTATAGATCCTTAAGTGATTCTGCTTTCATAAAAGTTTAAATAATGCACCATTCATCTTTGCATTCAGTCATTGATGCATCCGTGGAGGAAAAATATGTCTGCTAAAAAAGCTACAATTATTACGATTACAACCCTCTTAGCCTTTATTTTGATTACAGTGGGAATTGGTTCTGTTGGAGCAGACGGGAAGCATACAATTACCAAAGATGGCTATGGTATTTCTTCTGCGATTCAATAAGCACTGGCCAACATCCTCCTTAAAATTTTAATGTTTTTTAGCAACTTTTCTAAGATTTGCATCAATATTATGAATCTCTTGTATTTGAGAGATTCCATAAGAAGGATTTTTATTCTTCTCTTCAGTCATTTATCTATATCAACCACACTTATTATGACGGAGAGGACGGTTTTTACTGCTTCACGACGAACGGACTTAAAATGAGAGAATCTTTCGATAATGGGAGTTCTGATTTAAATTTAAAAGACAATTTTAAGTTGCAAAAAAACGAATTACCATTATAGGATAGAATATTATACAGATGAAAAACGATACTCAATCTGCGTCAATGTCTTTTGTAACCCAAAAATTACCATGATTTTGTCCTTTAGAGCTTAGAGAAAATGTAAAAGGCCATGCAAGGCTATTAGCAAGACATTGGACGTCTTTACATAAAGTTTCTGATCTATAGTTTTTGTCTAGTTGTGCCTGTAATATCAGTTCATTTTGCTTCCCTTGCGCAATAGCAGCTGCAATGGTTCCTTGAATGGATAAGCTCAAGTCTGCTGTACGCATTAATGACTCTGTCACCTTCATCATACCTTCTGAAAAGCTTGTCTGAATATCCCAGTGATCAAATGTTGTTGAAAAAGTATCATTATTCATTAAAAGAAATTGTTGTTTATTTGAAAGTCTTGTTTGTAATTCATTCAGATCATACCCTAATAGCCGACCAGAAGACATCTTCAGTGTTAATTCACCCTGCATTTTCGTGAAAATTTCTGGCCAAGAATCAGCAAGTGTTCGTACCGTTGCAGTAAAATTCGTTTTGCTTTGTATAAATGGAATAAATCCCAAGGTTTCTAAAGTCTCCTGCATATCAATAGAAGCGCCTGAAATATTTCCTCCAATACGCACTCTCTGTCCAGCTGACGTAACTTCAATATTACTTTGCACGGATCCACCAAAAATATTAGCATGTCCAAGATCAAAAATACCATGCCCATCTCTTATTTGTATTGCAGCAGCTAAATTTGTGAGTGAAATATTTCCTATTTTAGCTTGTGGCGCAGAAAGTCGTATATCCACGCCAATACGATCAAAAGTTCTCATGTCAAAGCAGGCATTTTTCTTTTTGCCTGAAAAAAATATTGAACTCAAGAGGCTAAGGTCTAGGTTATCAAAAGCTAAAGAGCCCATGACATTTGGTACATAATCTTGAAAATCGAGTTTTAAAGCTCCTCGCGCATTGGCTTTTCCCATCGTAAATGTAACATTGTTCATTTGGATATGCATTGGCTGCGCTAAAAAATGAGATTCCCATACAATGGGTATTTTTAATTTATGTCCCCAAAACTGATTTCCACCAACCCAAGACAATGTCTGATTCCATCCAGGAGAACGCATCGATACTTTTCCGTCAAAAATATAATATTCAGATAACCGAGCCTTTCCTGTAAAAGTTATTCCCCCACGTACAGAATTGAGACTTGCCCTAATATGACTTTTGCCTCCTGCAAGAAGCAACAATGCTTGAGAAGCATCAATTGATAACTTTGTAAATTCTCCACGCCAACGCGCATCTGCGCGTAACCGTACTTCCTGAGTTGATTTCGGACAATCTAAAGTTGCATTTAATCCTGTTATTTTTTCTGCTGCTCCTGAAAAACTATCGTGATACACAAGAACACCATTTTTAATGACAATCCGCCCAAAAGGTTGTTTTAAAAGTTGCTCTATCTCTGGATGTTCAGGATTATGTTTTAATATTTCACGCGTATTACGTATTGCCAACCCTAATGCACCTTGTGAGCGAGAAAACCGATCAAAAAAATCTGCTATTGTTTTAACAGGCTTTTCCATAACAAATTGAGGACGCATAATCCGCGTCTCTGAAAAAGAAATATGTCCCCAAAGAAGATCGACGACAGAAAGATCAACTTCTATTGATTCAGCTTCCATTAATGGCGCAACATCATCCATTTTTGATGTTAAAGTAACGCCAGAAAGAAATGCTTTAGGATAAGGAAAAAGATGTAATCGCGGTGGATCACGCAATTGCACATTGTAACCCGTCCATGCACTCAAATCCTGCGCTAAACGAATACGAATCGCATCTGTAGAGATAAGATAAGGTAAAACGAGAATCCCCACTCCCAATAAAAAGATAATTGTAATAAAAATTCCGCTCAAAAGTTTTATTATTCTGATGCGCACAATATCCCTCTATACTTATCCCCCTATAACAGATTAAAAACAAACTTAAATGATCATAAAAAGTTTTTATAACCCTATAATTCACTATATCCACTTTGTATCTTCATTATTTTTGTTCTTTATCCAAAATTTATTCAAACAGCAATGTTGCTGCTTCTTTATAAAGCAATTATTTAAAAGTCTTCAAAACTATAAATCCACAACATTATAAAACCATTCTTACTGTTCTCATATGAATATTGCTATAAAACTCTATCGTATTATTAGAAAATGCTTTACAAAAAAAAAAACAGCCTTACCGAAAGGATCTCTGAATGAATAATATTATCGACGGAAAAAAACTTGCTGAAGAGATTATTGTGAAAGTTAAGGCCGAAACAGCAAAGCTCCGCCATCACTATAATATACAACCTAGTATCGCTGTTATTATCGTTGGAGATGATCCTGCAAGTCAAGTATATGTCGCCTCAAAAAATAAAAAAGCCGAAGAATGTGGGTTTCTTTCAATCAAACATGCCGTTTCCAAAGAAACACAAGAAAAAGAACTCCTTCAACTTATTGCAACATTAAATTCTGATCCCAAAATTCATGGTATTTTGGTACAGCTGCCTCTCCCTGCTCATATGAATACAAATCGCATAACACAAGCCGTTGCTTTCCAAAAAGATGTTGATGGTTTTCATTATATTAATGTAGGAAAACTCGCGGCAAATGCACTTGAAGATGCAATTATTCCCTGCACTCCAGCTGGTGCCATGATGATGATTGAACAACATTGTGGGCAAGATTTATCTGGACTTGATGCTGTCGTTGTTGGACGCTCTAATATTGTTGGAAAACCTATGGCTGCCCTTTTAACAGCAGCAAATGCTACTGTGACAATTGCCCATAGTCGTACCCGTGACCTTGATGATGTGTGTCGAAGCGCTGATATTCTAGTAGCAGCTGTAGGCCGTCCACAAATGATTAAAAAAGACTGGATAAAAGATGGTGCAATTGTTATTGATGTCGGTATTAACCGCGTTGCTGCACCAGAAAAAGGTATAGGGAAAACACGTCTTGTTGGTGATGTCGATTTTGAAAACGTAAAAGAAAAAGCTGCTGCGATTACCCCTGTTCCAGGAGGCGTTGGACCAATGACAATTGCCATGCTTATGGTTAATACACTCAAAGCTGCTGCGCGATCACACAATCTGCCTATACCAAAATTCTAAGAATTGTAACAATTCCTTGTATATGGTTTCATTGTATATGATTCAGCTTATTATTTTTGCATTTTTCATGTCATAAAAACAGATGCCCCTTGATCTGCACGATTAACGGATTGACGAAAAACATGAAAAAGTTCGCGTCCAACACCATGTTCGTTTTTTGAAAGATCTGGAGGTATGATTTTTCGCGCGTTAAATTTTGCTAAATCCTCCAAAAGAGTTAATTTACCCTCATGAGCATCAAGAAAAACAATATCACCATCCTGCAAACGTGCAATGGGGCCATTATCCACTGCTTCTGGTGTCACATGGAGGGCAGCAGGAATTTTTCCTGACGCTCCTGACATACGCCCATCGGTTATCAATGCTACCTTTTGACCGCGATCTTGTAAAACGCCTAAAATGGTCGTTAATTTATGAAGCTCTGGCATACCATTGGCTTTTGGTCCTTGATAGCGAATAACAGCGATAAAGTCTTTATTATGCAACACTCCAGATTTAAAAGATTTTTGTAGTTCCTCTTGATCATTAAAAACAAAGACTGGTGCTTTAATCTGCCAATACTCTGGTTTAACAGAGGAAACTTTTATAATAGCTGTTCCCAAATCTCCTGATAAAACACGAAGACCACCATCAGACTGAAATGGCTTTCTCCACCCTGCTAACACCTTATGATCACCACTTTCCTTAAGAGCCGCTTCACGCACCACATGACCATCAGCAGAAAGCTTTGCTTCAATTGCATAAGCATTGAGATCTTTACCAAAAACCGTAGAAACATCTTCATGGACCAAGCCTGCCTCGATAAGCTCGCGAATAATAAATCCCATTCCCCCCGCAGCATAAAAATGGTTAATATCTGCTAAACCGTTAGGATAAATGCGCGCTAAAAGAGGCACAACGGATGAAATTTCTGCAATATCATGCCATGTCAATTTAATACCGCAAACAGCAGCCATAGCAATCAAATGAATCGCATGATTGGTAGAACCTCCTGTTGCATTTAATCCTACAATGGCATTCACAAAAGAACGCTCATCAATGATCATACCAAGTGGACTATAATGATCACCAAGATCTGTCATTTCAAGTACACGTTTCGTAGCTTCTTTTGTTAAAGCATCACGCAACGGTGTATTAGCATTAATAAAAGAAGCTCCAGGCATATGAAGCCCCATCATCTCCAGTATCACCTGATTAGAGTTAGCTGTTCCATAAAATGTACATGTTCCTGGCCCATGATAAGAACGTGCTTCTGATGCTAGAAGTGTTTGGCGATCTATTTTATTTTCCGCGTAAAGTTGACGTATCTTCGCTTTTTCATCATTACCTTGACCACTCGTCATGGGACCAGCTGCTATAAAAATTCCTGGTAAATGACCAAATGTTAGTGCACCAATCAATAAACCTGGTACAATTTTATCACACACCCCAAGATACAATGCTGCATCAAAGACATCGTGTGATAAGCTTATAGCTGTCGCCATTGCAATTACTTCACGCGAAAAAAGGGAAAGCTCCATCCCCGCATTTCCCTGCGTAACACCATCGCACATCGCGGGAACACCACCTGCAACCTGTGCAACACCACCAACCATACGGGCCGACTCTTTAATTAAGTGAGGAAATTTTTCAAAAGGTTGATGCGCTGAAAGTATATCGTTATATGCCGTGATAATGCCAATATTCCCAACAATATTTCCCTTCAAACGCTCTTTATCTATTGCACCACAAGCAGCAAAGCCATGCGCCTGATTGGCACATCCTAAAAAACTTCGTTTGGGGCGATGAACTTGTGCTTTTGCAATACGATCTAAGTAAATTTCTCGTGTTGATTGAGACCGTTCATAAATCCTTCGTGTAACTGTGGCAATTGTCTTGGAAAGTGCCATATTTCTCTCCCCCTTTCATTGTTGCTGCCCCTCATTCATTGAGAGAGATTACGTTTTTATTCACCTTGTGTCGCATATTTTGATTCACTTATTTCATTTTCTGCAGGCGACCAATAAACCTGAACGAGATGAGGGGAATTACGCAAAATTGCCCGAATAGGCATTTCTATTTCAGACCCGTCTTGACAAGCCTCTTCAAAACAATCGCGTTTCTGAAAACCTTCAAAATGGAGAATAATACAACGAGATTGCATAATAACTGGCAAAGTTAGTGAGAGTCTTGGCTCAACAGCACTCTTAGCATGAAGGGGTAAAACAAGTGCTTGTGTTCGTAAATCAAGCGCTTGCTTTAAACGATCAGCATCAGGAAAAAAAGAAGCCGTATGTCCATCCTGCCCCATTCCTAAAACAACAACATCAAAGGGTTTAGGCAAAGTATTAACACGACTCGCCGCTGAAAAAGCAGCAAGTTCAGCAGTAATTGCTTTATGATAAAGCCCTACAAAACGTGCTTTTTCGGCAAAATTTTGTAACAAATGACACCGTACCATATGTTCATTTGAACGTTCATCGTGTGTAGGGACAAAACGTTCATCGACCAAAGTGATAATAATATTTTGCCAATCAATATCCGCTTTTGACAAATAATGAAAAAACAATGCTGGTGTTTTACCACCAGACACCGCTAAAACTGCTCTCTTGCGCTCAAGAACAGATACACTAAGCTCTGCGGCTACTCGATCTGCCAATGCCAAGGCTAAAGTCTGAGGGGTTTCAAAATCTAAACGGTCAATATTCATTCTATACATACTTATTGCTCTAAACTAAATTGTTCCATATACGCCCATCACGTTCCATGAGGCTCATCGAAGCAGACGGCCCCCACGAACCAGCATTATAACTGTGAACAGGCTGTTTTATTGCTTCCCACCCCTCAATGATTGGATCAATCCAACGCCAAGCAGCCTCAACTTCATCACGACGCATAAACAGTGTTTGATCTCCACGAATAACATCCATTAATAAACGTTCATAAGCATCAGGATTACGTTCAGAAAATGCGGAAGCAAAACTCATGTCTAATGGAATGTGACGAAACCGCATACCGCCATAACTTGGATCCTTAATCATCAACCATTGTTTTACACCTTCATCAGGTTGGAGACGAATTACAAGCCGATTAGAAAAAATTTCATCTAAATCCACATTAAAAATATTATGAGGAATAGGTTTAAAAACCACAACAATTTCAGACATTCTCGTGAACATGCGCTTACCTGTTCGTAAATAAAAAGGCGTATTAGCCCAACGCCAGTTATCAATCTTAACCTTAAGGGCTACAAATGTTTCGCTCTTACTCACTCTTCCCAAATCATCAAAATAAGACTCTACAGATATACCATTTGATAAACCAGAAAGATACTGCCCACGTACAGTATGCTGCCCTACATTATGGACATCAAGCGGTGTTAAAGAATGTAAAACTTTAAGTTTTTCGTCACGCACAGCATTAGCACTGTTGGTAAATGGTATTTCCATCGCAACCAAACAAAGTAATTGTAGCATATGGTTTTGAACCATATCGCGTAAAGCACCAGTGCTTTCATAATATTCTGTACGCCCTTCTAACCCTAAAGATTCAGCAACGGTTATTTGAACATGATCAATATAATTGGAGTTCCATAGCGGTTCATAAAGTGTATTAACAAACCGCAATGCCATTAAATTTTGAACAGTTTCCTTCCCAAGATAATGATCAATACGAAAGATCTGCTCTTCATTAAAGGCGCTTGCAAATACATCATTAAGTGAAACCGCTGTTTTTACATCGCAACCAATTGGTTTTTCAATGATAATCCGTGTTTGTGGTGTCACCAAATCATTTTTTTCCAACTTCATCGCAATATCAGCAAAAAGTGACGAACCAACAGCCAAATAAAAAGCTCGAATATCCGCTGAATCTTGTGACAGAAGGAGGGCTAAATCCTCCCACCCTCGATTTGAGGAAACATCAACAGAAACGTAAGTTAAACGTGCAAGAAAACGATTGAGTTCTGTTGAATTTAGATCTTTTGGATGGATATGTTTTTCTAAAGAAAGACGGATAGAATTTTGATATTCTTCACGACTTAAGGAAGTGCGCGAAACCCCAATAATACGTGTTGGCTCACTGAATTGCCCAGCACACTGACAATGATACAAAGCCGGCAAAAGCTTGCGCAACGCCAGATCACCATTGCCACCAAAAACAATACAATCAAAGGAAGAAACTGGAATAATTTTACGCACCATGAACTTGTTTATTTTTCTATTCGATTATGAAATCCCATATCACTTATAAAAGCTTTCATCATTAAAGCAGACAGATACTAAATAAGCCATTAATTTTCTTCATTTCAAGCAATGTTTCCATTAAAGGCGATCCAATAAAGAAAACCAACGCATTGCTAAAAATATAAGCGGATAACGCAAAACTCTTCCCCCCGGAAAAGATGAAATCTTTAAGTCTTGGAAATAGGAAAAACGTTCATATTTTCCAGTTAACCATTCTGCGTATAATTTTCCCACGAAAGGAGCCAGCATAACGCCATGCCCTGAATAACCACCACAATAAGTCATCCTTGAAAAAATTTGGCGAACATAAGGCATGCGTTCAACTGTGATGGCAACCGTTGCTCCCCACCGATGGCTTAAATTGATAGAATGTAATTGAGGATAAATTTCAACAATTTGCCGTTTTATACGTTCATCTAAATTTAGAGGATGCTTATTATCATAACTTTCTACACCACCAAATAAGAGACGATTATCAATGCTTTTGCGAAAATAGCGAACCATAAAACGGGAATCATCAACCGATTCCCCCCCTATAAGAATTGAACTATGCTTTGGTAATGGGTCCGTTGCTCCAATATAAGAGCGAATAGAAACAATATTTTTTTCAATAAAACGCTCCAGACCAAGTTTATACCCATTTGTTGCAAGTAAAACATGCTCTGCTGTTACACTGCCTTTTTCTGTTATTACTTTCCAATGTGCTCCCTTGCGCCTTACGGTCGTTACTTGTGACTTCTCATAAAGCTTAGCACCAGCATCTTGTGCTCTTTTTGCCAACCCAATAATCAATTTTAAGGGATTTATATGACCGGTATCCGCATCATAAATACCACCACAATAAAAAGTTGATCCAAGTCGCTCAAATGTTTCAGCCTTATCCATAAAAGTAAGCGCGTGATAGCCATAACGCTGCATCGCCTCAATATGCCGTTGATAAGAGAGAAGCTCACGCCTTTTATGAGTTACAGAAAGCTGTCCTCCTATCAAATCACACGGACAATTAGGCATTGCGCATAAAGCTAAAATATCTCTTTTAGCTTCTTCTGCCAAATCAAACAGAGCCTTACTTCGCTCAAAACCATACTTTTTTTCTAATGTTTCTACCCATTGCCGTTGCCCTGTTCCCAGCTGTCCACCATTGCGCCCTGAAGCACCATCACCAAAACGTGATGCTTCAAATAAAACAACATCTACTCCAGCTTTGGCTAAATGATAAGCAGCCGAAAGACCCGTAAATCCGCCTCCAATAATGACCACATCACACTGTCTGTTTTCACAAAAAGAAGGATACGATGGACGTTCTCTTAAAGCATCTTCATACCAAGAAATTCCTGGAGAAATTGAATTATAATCAATCATCGTCATAAAATTTAAACATTCAGCAGGAGATATTCACGCTCCCACGGACTGATTACTTCCATAAAAGTTTCAAACTCTTGGCGTTTGATTGCAGCATAAGTACTGACAAACACATCCCCTAAAATAGCACGTATCACTGTATCTTGTTCAAACAAATTGACTGCCTCAATGAGTCCACGCGGCAACTCAATATTATCAGCGTTTACATTATTTGTCGCTGGCTCATCCGGCTCAATTTTTTGTTGCAAACCAATAAGACCACACGCTAAAGAAGCTGCAAGGGCTAAATAAGGATTCGCATCTGATGAAGGAAGTCTATTCTCAACACGCCGCGCTTGAGGAGCAGAACGAGGAACTCGAAAAGCTGTAGTACGATTATCATATCCCCATCGCAAATTAACAGGAGCCGAATTATCAGGAACAAGACGTCGATAAGAATTCACATAAGGTGCAAGCATCACAAGTACCCCTGGCATATGTTTTTGCAATCCACCAATAAAATGGCGAAAACAGATACTTTCTTCACCATTTTCCTGTGTAAAAATATTCATACCGGTTTTCTTATCAACAACCGATTGGTGAATATGCATAGCAGAACCCGGCTGCCCTTGAATGGGTTTTGCCATAAAAGTTGCATACATATTATGTTTTAGTGCTGCTTCACGAATTGTTCGTTTAAACATAAAAACTTGATCCGCTAATTCAATAGGATCACCATGACGTAAATTGATTTCAAACTGTCCTGCTCCTTCTTCATGAATGAGGGTATCAATTTCCAATCCTTGTGCCTCTGAAAATTGATAAATATCATCAATCAAATCATCAAATTCATTCACACCAGCAATGGAATACCCCTGTCCACCACCAATTGAACGTCCAGAACGACCAACCGGTGGAACTAACGGATAATCAGGATCGGGATTTTTTTGTACCAAATAAAACTCAATTTCTGGTGAAACAACAGGGCTTAAACCCATTTTTGTGTAAAAGTGAACCACCGTTCGTAAAACATTGCGTGGTGTGTAATCCACAACCTGACCATTTTGATACACAAGATCACAAATCACCTGTGCCGTAGGAGCATCTTCCCATGGAACAATGCTTAACGTAGAAAGATCAGGCTCAAGGCGTAAATCACCATCTGCTTTAGGATATTCAAAACCATGACCATCTTCCGGATAATCCCCTGAAATTGTTGCCATAAAAACTGCTGAAGGCAATGCCAATGATGTTTCCGATGTAAATTTTTTAGAAAGCATCATCTTGCCCCGTGGTACCCCTGCTTGATCAGGCGTAATACATTCAATATCCTCTACCTTACGGAAAGCAAGCCATTGTGAAACTTGTTCCCAATTGTGCACACCACGTAAACTTTTGAGAAAACGAGAAACAGGTTTAAAATTCTTACTTTTCGTTTGTTTACCATTTTTTACATCCATAACATACCAACTTTAAAAACAATCAAGTCCTATTCTTATTGTATCAGCCCATGCATAAACGACACGAAAAAAATTTATCAACTGATATTTTGAATAATACTATAAGATCCATCAAGGTAAAAGAACTTTACGCTCAACAAGCTATCCTATCACCATAGTGAAAAAATTGATATTGCACGCGATACATCGGTGCGAACCTTCTCCTTATATAAAACAGCGAGAAATACCATATTGTACGTAACCTAATTCCGATTCAAATAATCATATATAAGCAAACATTGGCGAGAATAATAAAGGCGAGATATTTAATTTCCTTTTGGTTGTCGCAATGCTTAATTAAAAGAAAGGAAACTTTTCTTTTAATATGAAGCAAGTTTTGTAACTCTATTGTTATCCACATAGAAGTAAACACCCTAGGATGGTGAGTAGCCTTTACAGCTAGTGCTTACAAACACTCACCCCGCCATAATATGCGTAAATGTATTTTCAGGATAAGACATACGCTCAGCATTTCCGACATGAAACTTAACCATCGCCTGTATAACAGAGCTATCAACCTTGTTCTGAGCGAATGGTACAAACTCTGCACTTATATCAATTTCCACCGCTTGACATTGCACTTCGCACACAATATTTAGAGCTGAGAATCCAGTAGAGCATACCAAATCCAATAGATAGGAATTTTTGCTAATTGCGCCATGCGTGATCCAACATTTGATAGTCTCCAGCCCACTAGGAGGTGTGTTATTTATATCTAAAAAGCCAAAAAATCAGGATATGAGAACACAATAATATCAATTTCCTTTGAACTAAAGTCCTTCATCGTCGATCTTCCACCATCGTAAAATCTTTTTTGTATCAGTTGCTTTCACATACTTTGACTTATGACCTAGTGATACTGTGCAGATTGAGTACACATCCCCAGAGCCCAGATTGTAATTAAGTTCGTACCACTCTGCTCTTTTATAGAAAATAAATAACCATAATCTTCAGATATAATATGCCTAGATTCAATAATTACCGTAAGCTTATGTAAATCACAACCCAATTGTGATAATGCCTCATAAATTTAATGCCTCATAAATTTTACGAGAGTATTCGTCATTGATCGTCACGGCATCGCAGAATGCTGTGGAAGTCGGATATCCCCCGCCTAGACTGATAAAACTTTTTTGATCCTTCAATGCGTAAATATCCTTTCCAGCCTTAGTTAAGGTGGATACTATTAACTCAGTCGAATTCAAATTAGAGCCCACATGCAAAGGCGCCCCATTAAGCCTAATCCTATTGGATTCTAGCAAAGATAATGCGGCACGTAACTCCGCCGCAGTCATACCAAAACGCAATCTATCCCCGTTTGCCAGTACATGGCACAATCTCAATGAGATTTTAGGCAATATGTCAAAATGGCGGGCAAGAGCGATGATGTCATGTAATTCGATAATATTATCACACTGGACATTTATATGTTTTCTAATAGATAATTCTATCTCTTCTCGAAGTTTTACAGGGATATCAAAAAATATATATCTACCTTTAAAATCATCTTTTTGCACTAATGATATTTCATAACCAGACGCAAATTCCAAGTCCCAGCAACATAACAATGATGCCCCGCACGTCCATTAAAATACCCTGCTTTTTCTCGCCCTAGGCATTCATAGCCCGACCACGTAAAACAGGATACCAATTACAATATCAGACCATAAGGCTGCAAGAGAAAGTTCTTTTATATTTTTATCTTTACATTGCCTCTTAAACAAGCTCGCCTGTTCATATAAGAAGTTATATGTATAATACATATAACTTCTACAAAAGGAGGATTCATTATGTTCCGTGAAAATCTTTGGTAATACACTCGGGTGATTGGGTCACCAGTCGCCCGTCAATAATATAGTGCGAGTTAAGAAATTGGGGGAGGTAAGTTATGCAACTCGTGGATCATCCTTTTGTGAAGTTCGACCAACTCAAGACGATTTACAACTTCACATATCCGTTATTTCGCACTATTTCAAATGAATTTTACGATTACCTAGACTTTAATAAACTAGCGCACAGTAAGCAAATTCCACAAGCGCGTACCATTTCTCTTTATTTGCATATTCCCTTTTGCGAAACCATCTGTTCCTTCTGTCCCTTTCAGAAAGGAGCCTACAAGCACGTTAAGCAAATCGAATCTTATATGTCAGCGCTTACCACAGAGATCAGAGCCAAAGGAAATTTCATTCGCTCGCTTAGAGGGCCCATCCGCAGCATCTATATAGGGGGCGGCACACCGTCACTCTTGTCCGCAGATAATATCCGCCACATCGGAAAAGTATTGCATGCTGAATTTGAGCTCTCTTCCTTAGCCGAATTTACACTGGAAAGCAAACCGAAGAGCGTCACACGTGATAAACTTTATGCTGCCCGTGAGATCGGCGTTAACCGGATCAGCTTCGGTATACAGAGTTTCATTGAGCGTTTCCGATCATTGTTTAACCTCACCTCAACACGTGAACAAATCAACAATACCATGGCTTGGTCACAAGAGATAATTGGGACATGTCGGTTTCGACCTACTATATGGCAGCACAGCCAGCAAGCCGAAGAACTATTATACGATTTGAAGCAAGCCAGCGAGCTTCATCCTGAAACCATCAACCTTTATGCAATCAACAATCTGGCTATCACGTCGCAACTGCATAAGTCTTACGCACAAAAAGGGCTAAAACCGTCCAGCCTACAGCATCGACAAATGCTTCGATTATTTAGCGATATCGTTATGCGCAGCTGCGGCTATGCGCCGTGTAATGGGCATTCCTATATCAAAATTGCCAATAACACTCCTCTAACGCTCGCTAAAACGAGTTCAGCTAATTATTTCCGCTATCACAAATATTTGTATGGTTATCATGACGATTATGTGGTTGGCTTCGGGGCGTCAGCACTGTCGATTCTCGGCTCACTCGTCACACGAGCCAATCCCAGTCGAAGCGGATACATTACCGACATACAACTTAAAGGCAAATCCAAAGTATACTACAATTGGGTATCAGCGGAGCAACAAGCCTCCAAAGCTTTGTGTATGCGGCTACCTTATAACGGCTATGCCAAAAAAGAAAGAATTGACTGGACCGCACTCCCCTCTTTCGTATACAATAACCTACAACAGCTCATAGGTGCAGGTCTCATCGTAGAAAGTGATAACGATCTCCAGCTGACTCAGCGTGGTTGGCAATGGTATTCCAACCTTATGTATTTTCTTCTACCTCAGGCAGATAGGAATATCTTGGACGGCTATGTCGCAAACATGCTGAATACAACCGCCGTACTTGATGGAACAGCGGAAACCTGTATGGCATCTTAAGGAGAAAAGAATGTTCACGCTTTTTGCCAACAGGAACATACGCTATTTTTGCCTAACCGTTAGTCTGCTCGCCTTACTCAGCGGTGCTTTGCGCACTGCCATCCCGCTATTAGCAAGACAATCTGGATATGGCGTAGTCGGAGTAAGTTGGTCGCAAGGTCTCTTCTCATTAGCGTGGCCAATTTTCGGCATCCTTGCAGGCGCTTTACTTGATCGCTGCGACAAAATAAAACTTGCCACCACAGCTCTCCTCATCTTCATGCTACTGCATATTGTCCTGTTCGTACTGCTCATGATACAGATTGCTCCAGCCGAACAAATTTTCTTCTATGCAACCATTGCTGGATTCATCGTCGTTTCTGCCGAAGCTTATATAATGACGATTCCACCACTTATCATGGAGGGAGAGCGATTGATGACCTTCTACTCAATTGTCTTGTTTTTAGATTTCGGGGTCTCCTATTTTCTTGCCCCTGTCATAACAAGCAGCATTTTAGGGCATGGCACACTGCTATTTCTTGGCTTGTTAATCGTGCTTTTTATCACATTGATTTTTACCGCTCGCCGTGCTGTTCCGACATCGCCAACACTTGATAAAGAAAACATCACTTTCCGTTATATTATTGCCGGCTTTCGTTTCATTTTTTCAAATCGGCATCTTACCTCCCTTACATTACTCACATTCTTTCTATCGGTGGTATTTGGAGCATTCCTAACCTCGTTCATCTTCTTCGTTACCGACAGTCGGTATCTGGGCCTACATAGCAGCCAATATGGCGTCATGTTTGCGGCCTACGCGCTTGGAACAATGGCAGGTGCCCTATTTGCGCCGCGTATACGTTATGCACCGGTGCGCCTAGCTGTTCTCACTGACGGTTTAGGAACGGTTGTCTTGCTGCTGATTCCAGCCTTTTCAAAAAGTGCTGTCGTCGTATGGGGCGTCACCTTTATCGCTGGCGTTGGAGCAAGCTTATGGTTTATTGGTGTTACCGCCTTCAGGCAGCGCCTCACACCAAAGCAACTTCTCGGGCGAGCTAATTCTGCTTTTCGGGTGATAGGCTATGCTGGAATGCCGGTCGGAAGCTTTTTGGTCGGCGTCCTTGGTTCTTTTATATCATTGCAGTTTGCTGACGCCTTTATCGCTGGACTACTATTGGTGGCTATCGCGATAACGCTTCCATTTCTTTGGCAGGCTGATCATATAAACACACCCAATCCTGCCACGAGGTAACAGCTGCTTTTTAAAAAAGACACGGTCAAAAAAGGCACACATACCCTATTACGCAATCGATTGATCTGTTCTTTGGACGAGGAAATTATAACCATAATGGCTGATAGAGCCAGCGGCACTATAGAAGCAGCCAAACAAGCGCTAAAGACAAAACAGCCCCTTTACGTTGCATTGGGCGATGATCTCAACGCCTATATGAAGGATGCAGAGAGCTTATAGCGCACAGAGCGCAATTCTTAACTAAAAACTCCGCCCTAGCAATGCCTACTTATACTCCAGTTAATCCGTCATCCGCTGGACATCAAATGCCTCACCCCTTTACTGCTCCTCAAAATACATTTTGTTGCACTTACGCGCCGTATTCTTCCTTTGTAATTAAAAGACCAGCCCTCCTTTCCTAATTTAGGATCTCTGCCTACACAACGAGCAACAGATGCGACCATATATGCAATCACGCCTTAGGGCCTGCATAGTAGGAAGCTTAGTTCGAGAGATTCATAAAGCCTATATCCCAATAAATTTTCCACCCAATCCACCTTTTAAAAGGGCGGATTTATATAAACCGTTAGAGCAAGCTATGAAATCCTTAGGTGTATTAGAAATAATTGGCTGTTTTTACCTCAGACCAATGTTGATTGACTTTTACTCGTGCATATACGCAAGCGGTGCTACTCTTTTCTCAGATAGAAAGGACATAATCGTTACCATCTGACCTATTATTGTTTGAAAATAAAGAAAAAGTATTAGTGCGACTGATGATATTGAAGAGCTATCTCATTATGTGGCTGTACTTAATTACGGCATTGGGAAGCTAGACACGCAATCCCCCATTTCTGCGCGCCTTCTGCATGATATTCATAAGATTTTACGCGGTACGTCCAAAAGCCTTGGCTAATTTCGCAAAGCACAAAATTAGCTTGGCGGTACGCAACTAAAGACAGCGTCATTCGTGCCCCCCACTCCTACCACAGCCCCCCAACTCTCTCTACCACCATCCCCCGCTTAGAATCGCGCCAACTCATCACCGGTGCCTCGTTAAACACCACACCAGTCTCAAGGGCGGTAAAATGCGCCTTGCCGCATTTAATCTTCAGCATTTCTTTAAGGCGCAAATCAAACTCGCTATTCGTTCCTTTTGTTTTCAGTACAAAATAAAGCTTTTGCGCGCCATCTCACTCTAAAACACCCCCCCAATCCGGCGTGTAAGAGCCTATGAGCGCCACGATTTTAAAGCTCCTTGGCAATTTAAAAAATAATTTTACTTCGGAGGCATTATCATTAATTTTGCGCAAATTCTTTCTCAATATTACTCTTATAAACCCCACATGATCATATACACTCTTCTCATTGACCACCGCCGGCCATATGATCGCCTTTTCCGACCTAATTTTACAGATATGGGATCAATCTCATTGTGATGCGCACATCCAGAGATTATTTTATCCTCTGCATTAGAACCAAAAACATGAACAATACGCAGAGGCTTCGGTAAGAAGGCCAACCGCTCAATCTCAACCTACACGAAAATGCATGTGCAAGCGAATGCCCCCCATAATATGCAATATTTCAAGCCCGTCCATAGGGGTACCCCTTTTAAAAATTGTGCCTATGGCTTATAATAATCTCCAAAATATACATTTAGCCCTTGTCTGAAATAACTCAATTTTGGATTGATGAGAACGAAAACGCGCTGCGATAATCACGTTGTTCAGCCCTAATAACCGGCGAAGGGAGCCAATATTCCTGCACCACCAATGACTAAATAACGGTATTTCCTATCATTTTTGATCATATCCTCCACCCTTATTGTACATTTTATCAGCAAGATGTGCGCAGCAAGCCCGTACATTTACGCTGCTAAGTCTCCGTGTACGGTTTTCATTCTCAAACGCAAAATCATCTTTAGCCGAAGCAACTTGATATTGCAGCGCCTGTCCATAAAGCGTATGCACAATTGGTACCAAATATACACAGGGCAGTGCGCATTTTGGGTTATATTGTCATGAGAGAGATGACTAAAAACTTTATCCCAAAAGCATTATACTCTAAATTATCAAGAGCATTCTTCAATCCCCCTGAATAAGACCCGTGATAAACAGGGCTTGCAAGAATAACATCGTTAGCGTCTGCGATTGTTTTGACAAATGCATGCGTTTTAGCATCACAATGGTAATGACTTATAAAAACAACAACTTTTTTAAATGCCTCCTCAACGGCGTATGAATATAAGCACGTTTTTTCTCGTCATTTTTTAAGGTATTAAACTCTTCCAATCTACCGAACTTACTCTTAAATTGTAGCCAAATGATTTTAATAAACCCATATTATTTTAAAAACTCAACAAATAATATTGAGGCTACAATCAAAGACACTTCTTTTCAATATTAAGCAAGTTTTGTAACCTATATTGTTATCTCCATAGAAGTAAAAACAGCCTCTATGGATGGTGAGTAGCTAAGCCTTCACAGCTAGTGCTTTACAAGCGCTTTTATAACACTCACTCTGCCCCAAACATAGGATTGCATTTTATTAAATAACCCACGCGCATATAATTAAAGAGAGAAACGATTAAGCTTGCACCAATCATGCCAAGCCAATAGCCAATAAAGTCATATTCAAAAAAATTTGCCATTAGCGCTCCCCCAAATAGGCCTAACCCCCAATAACTTATTGCTACAACAATTGTTGACCAAAACGTATCAAGCAAACCCACAAGTATGCCATTGAGCATAGCTCCTAAAGTGCCAAAAGCAAAAGACAATAAGATGAACGGAAGCAACTTCCAAGAGAAAACAACAACGCTGTCTTCAGAAATATTAAAGATGGTTGTAAGGATAAATTCATAAGAGAGATAAACAATCCCTGATAAAAATAAGACATAAGCTACAGCAAAAACTGTGACACTCATACGCAGCTGTTTTAGAGCCATATTATTCCTATCTGCTCTATACCACGCTGCTATTGTCGCGGCTGCGCTGGAAATCCCCAAAGCCACCACAGAAATAAGCATATCGAGTCGCATCCCTATCGTATGTGCGGCCAAAGATTCGATCCCATAAGCCGTAATCATGAATGCAATAACCGAAGGAAAGCCCTCCGCAATAAGAATACGTATACCAATAGGTAGCCCTACTCGCAGCAATTTTATTATTCGTGAAATCTCTAACTTTGGTCTCAAATAATTAAAGCGAAAAGAATGAAAAGCAGAATTGCGGGACAAAATTATTGCTGCTGCAATAACAATTAAAATACGGATCAAACTGCTCGCAATTCCTGCACCAAAGACACCTAATCCGCTTGCAGAACCTATACCAAAAATAAGCAGCCAAGAGATAAAAAAGTTCACGATGATAGCCGCAAGCATAACCCAAGTTAAGGGCTGTGGATTACCAATTGCTGACAGCAATCCTCGGCTATTCACATAAAGATAAAAAAACACCACTCCTATAGCAGCGCCACTATTATATTCCTGTGCTATATTGGCAATTGTCTCATCTTGGCCGAGAAGACACAAAATATTCCTCGTATTGAGTAAAATGATTGCACTCATCATTCCAATCACAAGGGAAAGCCATATTCCTTGATCAAACCATGCCTTTAATGCATATCTATCTTGTCTGCGAAAACTTTCCGCAAGTTTTGGTGCAACCGCGGTAATAATACCTAGCCCAAACAACATAACAAAACTAAATATACTCAGAGCTAACATTGTACCACTCAAGGCTTGCACGCCTAAATGCGCTACAAGCGCTGCATCTGTGAAGGAAATCATCATCTGAGAGATAAACCCTATAGCCAGTGGCATGCCAAGAGAGAGCAATTGCTTCATCACAACAAACATTGTGAAATATCTTTCCATATTGAAGGGCATATTAAGCTCGGATCTTTTAAACAAAACACATTGATTTTTTCCGTAAAGTCTTTCCATCGCAAGTCTTGTGTAAAGGATGCATAATGAGAACGCATTAAGGTAAGAGGAGATGCCCAGTTCTTAAAAAAGAAGCGCAATGCACCTTTATTGGTTTTTTGGACTTTATGCCATGCGTTTTTTTGTACAATACTATGCCCCCAAGCAACTACAGTCATTGATAAAAGATCCTCAGCGAGCCGTTTGTTCGTCTTGTATATCCATTTTTAGTATTTTTAATCAAACTTTTTGGTACTGCAAGTAATACACCTGTGCTAACCTTTGCTTACTCGCTGCTTACATACGTAAAAAAACAAAGCCGACCAAGTTGTCAAAAAACACAGGCATTAGCATTTTTACAATCCATTGTGCCTATACACCAATTAAAAAAGAGCATTTATGATACATAAGGCACCTCGATGCCCCACCGCTTTACGATCTAAAATTATGAAACTTTATTTCAACAACCAACGCACAATATTTTACGGACGCAAAAGCACCATCTAGCACTCACTAGGAGAGCATTCTATAACTATACGCACCATGTCCACATCACAAAACTATAGAGACTTCATATGAATGATTGCCCTCTCCAAAAATAATAATTTTGTCCACCTCCGAATCCAATCTGAAGTATTCATTTAACAACACATCAATATCATATCCTCTTGATATGCTCGTTCGCGATATTTCTGGCTAATAGCCGCACAATCATTTGATGTATTCAAATCGGTAAGCATCTCTACTAAAAACGATGGACAGCTATTAATTTCGACTCAATCCATATAAGATGACCCACACACTATTTTTTCCTGTGTCTTTATGTAAGTCACAGGCAAGTCCCTGTTCAACTGTATCTTCACTTTCAAACCTCCTCGTCTTTTATTAACTTTTTATCAGTATAAAGCCAAGCCAAATTAAGCGGGATAATTAAACATATACAAACCAAGGCAAAACAAAAAGCTGCTTCTATACAAACATTATTTGCCAACCAACCAATCAGCACAAGCGCTAAAATACCAAAAATACGCGCAAGAAAACTAACCATGGATAAAACCGTATTTGCATTCTTTTGTTGAATATGTTTAAAAAACTCTGCTTCAAACTGCGTCATAGGAACAGAAAAAAAACTGTGAAATACGGTGAATAAAATAATAGGAGCCCAACTGTTTGCAACGAGAAGCAGAGCAAGCATAACAACAGCACTTAGGACGAGTGAGCACAAAGTTATCGCCATAGGAGCATATTTTTGCATAAGATATTTAATTACAAAGCGATTAAATAAGTATTTTACGAGAGTATAAGACACAAAGCACAGGCCAAGAATAAGAATTTTAGTCTTTCCTGTCGCATTGTCTAATACTCCTGTCTGTCCCAAAATAAAAGGTTGCCAAAAATGAAATATTGGCTGCAATGCAGCAACAATAAAACCACATATCAATATATAATATAATCCGATTTTTGAGGTAACTAAATAAGTAAAAGCTTCTGTTGCATGCAACAAAGAACCCGAGTCTATTGACTGACTATCCGAAGCGGATGCAATACCTATCCCCGTCACCCGACTAAACAAGAATACAAGCCCGAGAAACCCGAAAGAACAAAAATAATATGCCGACTGATAATTATCCATACACAAAGCAATAAGAACACCTAGCGCACCAGCAACCATATTCATGAATGCCGTCAGTTCCCGCTTATAAACGTTTACTTGGTGGTAGATCAAACTACCCTTGTAACCACCGCTATCGATTAAGCCTTTAATCCATGTACTATCAGCGCCAGAACATAAAGCAAAGCCTAAAGCATATATAATTTCTGCCGGAATTAAGACAGAAAGATTAGGCGCGTAAATACATAAAAAGAAGAAGAGCGAAAAAAAGAAACATGATAAGATAACATTTTTTTTAACGCCAATTTTATCTCCTAAAATTCCACAAGGCACTTCAAAAATACAAATAGCCGCGCTAAATACAATTTGTAATAAGGCTAACTGTGCTATACTAACGCCCATAGACAAGAAAAAAAAAGCATGGAAGGAACCTGTAATCAGCCGAACCCCGCTCATTGCCCCACAGCCATAGAGCAACTTTTTAACTTCATAATCTATCGTCATTAATATATCCAAAAGCTATAAAGCTGGCAGCTTTTTTGCCGCCAGCTTTGTATATTTTAAAACTTCAATTCATAGAAGCGCCTCAAGCAGCCATTTTCTGCTCACTTGCTCGGGCTTTGAGCGCAGCAACATCAACCCGTTTAATTTTTTTTCAGGGGTTTATACATATCTTTAGTTTTCATAACTTTACCTCCTGTATTAAATGAAAACAATTAAATTCAACATGAAGTGTACATTATAACTACCTTTTATCAATTTATTATTTTGATATAAAAAGCTTTTCTCCCCTCCCCCTTAAGTATTTCATGCTCCAATCATTCTGTAACAACCACCGCAGCACTTGGAAACTCATGCGCCCCTTCGGGCAAAGTACGCTTATATTCACGCCAATTTATCACCGGCTGGTCGTTAAACGCAACGCTCGTTTGCAGTGCAGCAAAATGCGCTTTGCCGCATTTAATCTTCAGTATTTCTTTAAGTCGCAAATCAAACTCGCTATTTGCCCCTTTTGTCTCCAGCACAAAGTAAAGCTTTTGTTCGCCATCTCGCTCTAAAAAAACTGCCCAATCAGGCGTATAAGAACCAATGGGAGTGGCTATTTTAAAACTTCTTGGTAGTTTAAAAAACAATCTGACTTCAGGATCATTTTCAAGACTTTGTGCAAACTCTTTCTCCACACTGCTTTCATAAACCACATGATCATACACACTCTTCTCACTCACAACAGCTGTACGCTCTAAATTTGCCACAAGCTCTTCACTGGTAAAAAGCTCTTGCACACTATATTCTTGCCCGACCAGCTTTAAATATTTAATGCCATCAATTGTAAGATTAACATGGGTTTTATTGAGTATTTCTTCTATGCGCTCTAAAAAAGCTTGTGGATTTTTTACGAACTCATGCTCACGGCCACTCTTGGTCAAAATACCAATAATTGTCTTTGTGGTTAATTTCAGCTTTAAGGTCAAATAATGTACAATGTTCGGCAGTGCACAAAAACTATAATCAAGCGCACTCTGCTTTAATAACTGCTCTTCATAGGTCACACCAGCACTATCCAGTTCTATCTCTGCTGTCTGATAAACCAAATGCGCGGGCGCAACTGGCGCCATTTTTTCCACTGCATCCACTGCTTTGGCAACAAACTCTGTGCGATCAAGCTTTGCACGATAAGTGGTCTTTTTATTGATCTTTTCCCACAAGGCCAAAAACTCTGGTGAAGCCACTGTTTGCTTTTTAAGCTTAACCCGCACCTCGCGCGTAGCATTACGAATAATCGGCATGGCTTGGCTCGCTTCTAGCGCCTGCAGCACAGCCTGCTTCTGCCCTTTACTAAAACGTTCACTTAAATCTAACGTCCCAGTCGCCCATTGCGCTTTTAATGTATCTGTGATTTTTCCTGCTGATGTAAGCAAGGCTTTTTCACGCAACTCAACCAATATATCAGCAGCCTCTTGCGAAGACAGAATTTTTGTTTCTGTCACAGTTGTCATATAAATCAGATCTTGCAGCGTCTCAACATTAATAAGCGCGCCCGCATCAGTTTTTTTCACAATTTCTTGACGCAATTCGCGTGGCATTTCCTCCACCCCTATAGCATCAAATTCGCTCGCTACTAAATCTTGATCTACTTTAACGACACCTGCCTCATCAATAAAATCTTTTGCAACAAGTATTTTAACAATTTTTTGTGCTTGCGATACTTCCACTTTAGCGGCCACATATTTTACATCTTCATAAATACGGCCAACCAAATGCTCCATCTGCAATGTACCAAGTTTATAACCAATATCCGCCTCTAATTCTTTTTGCAATGTACTCACAAACTCAGCAAAGCTTTCATTCACCATGACATGCAGCACATTTATATCTTTATCTTCTACCTGTTCACCGTGTTGGTTTACGCACAAGCGCAAACCGCGACCAATCTTTTGCCGTACGGTAAAATTCGATTTTTGCTCAATCAACATACACACTTGAAACACATTCGGATTATCCCAGCCTTCTCTCAAGGCCGAATGCGAAAAGATAAAACGCAAGGGGCATGCAAAAGATAATAACCACTCCTTATCACGCATAATCGTGTTATAAGTGTCATCATCAGCTTGGCTGTCGCCCTTTGTATCCTTATAGACGCCTTTTTTGTCTTGCGAGAAATAACCGCCGTGCACGTTCCGAACATTTTGTGCAAACTTAGTTCGCAAGGAGGCATATTTCTTTTTCGCCAACAGCTCTTCATAACATTCTTCAAACATACGCTCATAAAGTGCTGGCTCTTCATCAGAGCTACGATATTTAGCCACCTCATCAATAAAAAAAAGTGATAAAACTTTAATCCCTAAAGGCGCAAGCCGCAATTCTTTATCTAAATGTGTTTCTATAGTGCGATAAATTTGCGCGCGTTTAAGCTCTATTGTATTCACATCACCAAGGGCGTGGCCAAATTTGACAATTTCAGTATCAGAAAACTCAACAGCTTCATCCCCCGCCATGCAATTGATACCCGAAACAATATAACCCCTATAAAGCTCACGCCCGCCCGTAACGCGATACAGATCATCGCCTTGTCTCACTGTAACTGTTTTGCGGCTCACAGTGCCATTCTTTCCCGCAATATCCAACTCTAAGCGCGCCTTAAAGCCATGTTTGTGAGATACGGATTTCAAGGCAATATAGGGACGGTTAAAATTTTGCTCTATCTGATTAGAAGAAACACAAATTTGCTTTACCAGTCCTTTTTTATAAGCATCAACAGGTGTTAAACGATATAAAAGATTAATCTCATCTTTATGCGTGGCACTATAGCGGAAAACACAAAGCGGATTAAGGCTCGCAATAGCCTCCTTCGCTTTTGCTGTATTATCCACCGATTGCGGTTCATCTATGATCACAATCGGATTTGTATCTTGGATATAGCGCATAGCACTTTCGCCATTCAGTCTATCTTGCGGAAGGTTGATAATATTTTCTGCTTTTTTAAATGCATCAATATTGATAATCATAATTTCAATATTGGTTGAGCTTGCAAATTGGCGAATTTGCGAAAGATCTTTTGAATTATAAATAAAATAACGATAGGGCAGATTATCAAACTCTGCTTGAAAATGCTCCCTTGTTACCTGAAGTGATTTATACACCCCTTCGCGAATAGCAACACTTGGTACGACGATAATAAATTTGGTAAAGCCATAGCGTTGATTTAACTCAAAAATCGTCTTGCTATAGACATAAGTTTTGCCTGTTCCCGTTTCCATCTCAATAGAAAACTGCTTTTGCTCTAGCGTCTTACTCGCCAAGAGTTTATTGTTCTGTTGCACCTCTTGTAAATTTGCTAATATGCTTTCATCACTGATCAATAATTGATTACCATAACCAAATTCATTTAACGCTAATTGTCCTTGTTCTGAATGCAAGAAAATAGAAGAATTCCGTCGTGGTTGGCCTTTAAATAAATCAATGACGCTTTTAACCGCATCATTTTGAAATTCTTGTTGTTTAAATTTAAGTTTCATATCGCCGCCCCAATCGTCTCTCTATAGTTTAAATTTTATCAAAACTTACTTCATTGTCTTTAAAGATAAAGTCGCAATTAATAAGCGCCTCATCACTTTTAAAGGCCGCATCAAGCGCTACGATTTTTACGGGCAAATACTTTATCATCTCTTCCGCATCTTCGGGTTCAAAGGGCGGGTCTATGGCTATAATTACCAAGACATCGCCTTCGCTCTCGCCTATATAATAGAATTTTTTGCCATTGATTGGTAAAGGGTAAATTTTTAAATCCAGTGGCCAACCATATTTAAGTATGATTTCGAAGATAATATCTTGATGAGAGCGCTCGGGATTCACCCCCTGCAAAATATGATCCAAGCGCATTTGCAATTGTTCTTTAACATCAAGTGCATTCGGATCAATCGGGCTATCGTCCCATATGGAAAAGTTGGAACTATCGAGCTCTAGAACGCGAAATCCGGTGTCTAGAGGCTGCTCACTTGTGAGTTCTGCTTCATGCTTTTTCTTAATTTGTGCACCAGCGCGGCGAATACGTTCAATACCTATATCGCAGATAGTTTTATAACCAGTTTTATAGGCTTCGCTCTTTTCATCACATAATTCAGGCAATTGCACCATGATGAATTTTCGATTACCACCATCTTCAGCATTCAAAGCCATCACTGCATGCGCCGTTGTACTAGAACCAGCAAAAAAATCGAAAATGATGTCGTTGTCACTGGTCGTCTGTTCAATCAATTGCTTTATAAGACTCACACCCTTGGGATGATCAAAAAATTGGCCGCCTAAAAGTTCTCGTAATTGTTTGGTCGCTATAAAATTCATATCTGTTTCAAGCATTGTACTAAATGGTTTAGTTTGAGATTTAACTTCTGTTTGATGACGTTTATAAGTAGGCGTACCTTGTCCGTTTTTTGGGAAGATCACCTTGCCTTCTTTGATGATGTTTGCCATTCGTCCTTTTTCATAAGCCCATACACGATTGGGATTACACTGGTAAACTACACCCGTTTTTGGATCAGTAATCGGGTAATTAAGATTTGGCCGCTCTGATGCTGTTTTATTGCATGTCAAATTATCAGCCATCCAAGGCCCGCGCGGGTCATTATCGGGGTTGGTATAATTTGCAAAACTCTTTTGTACTCCACTAAAAACAGTGTGCCTGCGACTATAACACAAAATGTAATCATGGTCTGTACTTACATTGTTTTGCGCATCATTAGCACCAGTGCGTTTCCTCCACACCAGCTGCGCAACAAAATTCTCTTCGCCAAACACTTCATCACATACTTTGCGCAAATTATGAACTTCATGATCATCTATTGAGATAAAAATCACCCCATCGTCACGCAATAAGGTCTGTGCCAAACGCAAGCGCGGATAAATCATATTGAGCCAAGCCGTGTGAAACCGCCCCATTGTCTCAGGGTTCGATTTTGTCGTTTGGCTCGTCACTTCCTTATATCGCGCCAATGGGTCTTTAAAATCATCATCATAGATAAAATCATTACCCGTATTATAGGGCGGGTCTATATAGATCATCTTCACTTGGCCAAAATAAGCCCGCTGGATAAGTTTTAACACTTCAAGATTATCGCCCTTAATATAAAGATTATGTGTATTATCAAAGTTTACGCTCTCCTCGCGCTTCGGGCGCAATGTCGCAAATGAAGGCTTTTGAGCAAGCTTTAAACTTGCTCCTTTGCCCTTCCATTCAAATTTGAACTTCTCAAAATCATTATCAATATATTCGCCGCATAGATTAAGAAGCTGATCTATATCCAGCTTTCCCTCAGCAAAACATTGCGGAAAGACTGCTTTTAACTTTTCTATGTCTGGATTAATAGGGCTTTGACTCATGCCCTCTATTTTATCTTCACCCGCTATTATACTCATCTTTGCGCTTCTCCGTTACGCTTAGTATAAAATATGTCTATGAATATTTCTTTTGTACGTCGCAATTCCTTTTATCCTATTTATTTCTATATCCTCTGCAAATTTACTTTCATGAAAAATGTCGTATAAGCTGTTCTCTTTATTTTTTAAAGTTTCTTGTGCTTGTTTTATTTCTTTTTGCTTACGCAAGTCAGCTAAATAAATTCGCATTACCACATTTTGATCATTTTGCTTTTCTTTGATTTACTTTGCAAAAGCAATAATTTCGCGCTCTAAATTAGCCGCTGTTTGGCATAATAAAGACAGCGATTTTATATTTTTTCTTGTGTGCTATTATGGCACTTACAAATATTATCAATAAGCTTATCAATTGGCACAAGCACATCCAAGTACTATCACTGCCAACGAAAACATAAATTTCTTCATCATTTATTTCGACGCAATAAAAACCATTTCACAAGGGATTATGTCAGCATCCACTTCTAGTTTTCCCTTGTCCGCACAAGCAAGATTTGCTAAAATACCTTTTACGGAAGGTAAAATAAAAACACCCTCAAACGCCCACCAGTAGGCTGAAAATCCTTCCCATGCCATAAAACGCTTTGCCTTTATAGGTTTTATACTGTGTGTCAGATTCATAATAAAATATAGCTCTTATCATTTTGTCCCTGAGTGATTTGTATTGCCTTATCAATCATATAATTAGGCTCATGTATAAACCATGCTTTTACAATCTGCCATAGGAATGTATTAATCTCTTGCACTCGCTCCTTAAATATATTGCGGCATGATTTTTACATTATCAGCAACGTTGGTATTAATTGCCAACCTTCATGACGGTAAGCTTTAACAAAGCTTTCGTCTGCTTCTTTTTGTCGTCCCGTTAGTTAAACTCTTGCTTTAAACCTTCTTCGGTTTTACGTCTATATATAGCGCCGCGTATTGGTTTTATCGCTTGTTTAAGCACCTTTCTTGTCCCCTGTCATCCTCTCATCCCCGCCTTACAAGGCCAAAAAACAAATGGCTATTCCAATTGATGCCGGTAATATGCTTGGCAATAACTTTCAAGCTTTTGTAAATCTTGCCCTCATTGATAGCCTTTTGGCACCACAAGCACATGATGCGTTTGTCCTAAATAATCGTCACTGAAATAAGTGTGCCATAAGGCTTTGGGCTCCTACATTGACGTATACTTTACTGTGGCTATTTCTTGCTCTAATTGTTTACAACTCATTGTCTAATCCTCTCAAACACATGAATGTTCTATTTCCTCGATTAGTCCAGAAAATAGTGTGTGTTCACAAAGTCAGACAAAAGTGCAATTTATTCTTTTGCATTGGATAGCTCAACTCCCTCCACGCTTAGAACCAATAAACCTAAGCTTATTGCTGCTATAAGTTTACCGCGCACCCAAAACGAGAAATTTATATCCTATTGAAAAAATAAATTTAGAAGATCCCTTCTTAAACAAAGTCTCGACTAAATAAGATGGTTTGGGCATTTTTAGCAAAAGAGATAAAAATTCACTATCTCAAGGATCTTAACTACGTTATCGATCATACGCAAAAAAGGTGAGAAGTGCAGATTTCTAAAAGAAATGATAATAGTCTTATAAAGAGAAATGGTACTGCAAGCGATACATCGGTTCGAACGTTCTCTTTAAAAACACACCGTAATTACAAGCGGCTTCAAAAAACAGCCTTACTAATATAATATTAGCTAGAGGGTTACATGTATATCGCAATAATAATGCACTCATTCCCGCAAGAGTGCTCCACATATTATGGCGTAGACTGTACAAACTCTGCCGCTCTTGCATACTCAGGCGTAAGGCCACTTAGTCGTATAGCAGCCGCAGTTTCAACGTAAAATAGCGGACGCTTCTGTATCATAATACTTGACAGAAGCATCAACAGCTAAGGATATAGGAACTAATTTGGATTCTTTCGAAATGCTATATATAAATTTAATGTGCCGCCCCAAAACACACCATCAGTGAACCCACTTAAAAGACCAAAAAGAAGATTAAAATCAAATGCATATTTCAAATCAGGTTCAATCTTGAGAAAAACAATCAATGTGAATTTGATGACAAAAGCGATAAGAATAAATATCAGCGTCAACGGCGTACCATGCCGAATAATTAAATCCGTTCCCTCTTTGATTTTTAAACGCGCAGTAGCACGCCAGAGCAACCAGCCAACGCCAAAGCCGATCATCAGCCCTGCCAACATTGCGATTGCTCCCCAGCGTGGGAAGGCCAGCTGGTTAATCACATCGCTTGCGCCCAAAAAAAGAAAGACTAACGGCAAGAGAAAAAGGCGGTAAACCTTCGTTTCCCTATCTTTCAATGCGATTATTCCCCTCGCAATGAGAAAAATAAGCAAAATCCAAGCCCATAAAGGGGTTCCGGTCAGAATGTTAAACAATGACATATTATGCTCCATGATGTTTGATGCGATAAAAATATTGCATGATGTTAGGAAGATATTTAGAAAAAAGAATACCAGTACAAATTAAACCCATAGTGACCAACCAAATCTGCGGGGTCCATGTAAAAAAAGCCACTAGAAGGCCATTGGCAAAAAAGATGATTACCCAAATCCATGTAATATATTTATTGATGAGATAAAATAGGATATGTTTGCGTTTTTCTTCAGAAACACCAGCACTGGCATAAAAAATGGTAAAGGGTTTCTTTACCAGCAAGCTAATCAATGAAACCAGAGCAAGTGACAGATAGCAAAAAACTGTGGGGTAGTTCAGTAAAAGTGTAGACCATCCAGCGAAATAATTAACAAACAGGACAATAACTGTCAGAATGTTAGTAATCATCACGGGTTCTCCCTGCCGGACAATTTTAATATTCACAGCAATAATGAACAATGAAATCACAGTTAAGATGAGAGAGCGTTCGACCAGAGTTAAAAAGTTTCCATTGATAACCCAGGAGTAAATACTCCACGGAATAAAAGAGATTATTATGTTAAACATGGCGCATCCTCCTTTTTATATTTGATAGAAAACTTACCGCAAGTGCTTCGTTTTTTAGTTTCCGTATGAATATAAAAAACGCCACCCGGTTCATACTCTGTATCCTGTTTAATGGTCAACTGATAGGTATCTCCCGGATAAACTGCTTCAATGAACTTTACTTTTTTCAGCGCAACAGATGCGATATTTTTTGTCCTACCCTGCGTGGCTAAAGCCAGAACCATCTCAATCAATAGTGAACCAGGACATACGGCGCGGGAGGGGAAATGTTCCTCAAAAAGCGGGTGATGCGCATTAAAGGAAAAAGTACAAGAATCTCCGGTTACGGAGGAAATCTTACATAAATCGCCTAGTAATGGAAGAGCGGCTTTCTCAGAACACGAGCTAGGGAAGCAGACCTTACTGACAATGATGATTGCCTGCGCAATAACGGCCCTGCCATTGTCGCATGGGCTGGACTTACAGTGAATACGGTAGGCCTCATTAATGCGTTCAATATGTCCTTCAACGCATAACCGATCGCTATCAAAATGGGTGGTAGAGAAAAACTGTTCAACCATAACAGGGAGATAGCGATAAGTGAGATCCGAGTTTTTAGCCACCACGGTGGCGAATCGAACTGAAAACTGATGCAAGGCTTCGAGTAACAAGCCCTGTTTCAAATAGTTATGGGCTAAATTCCAGTGAGAAATATCGATTTGCCCGCAAGCACGCATCGGTGCGGTTAAGGTAATACTCTGACATATACCCAAGAAATTTGGCTCGGTGTGATGCTTTATAGCCATAATTGGGAGACCTTTTTATATTTTTCTCTTAAATCCTTTGATGATAAACTGAAGGAATGAGTGCTAAACCGCGCTTGATAGTGCGCGAGAAGTATCGGCATACGACAAACGAAAAAAGCCAACAATCCCAGCTCAGGAGCAGCCCGATGTTTGCTCATGATGCTTGCAATTAGAAAATCGACATTGGGTTGCTGTCCTGTATTGTCCGAAATAGATCGCGCAAGCGAACTGAAGGGGCGCATAGGCGCCTGAAAGCGTAAAAAAAAAGAAATCAACCCAGACATCCCGTTGCATAATCGGATGACCAAACCCTAGCCAGGGTTTGTCTTTGCAATAATGCGTTACCGCCACCTCAAGATTCTCGATTTCAATCTCATGGAGGACACTAGAAAGTCGCATGGCAGCATATTTGCAGGCTCCTATATGCGCGAGACCAGTAGCACAAAATCCACCGATTAGTGCAGAAATGACGTCTCTCTTGGTACGGTTGGTGGGATTTGAACCTACGACCTCTGGTGCCACAAACCAGCGCTCTAACCAACTGAGCTACAACCGCATAAAAAGAAAATGTATCATAAATGTTCACGATTTCGTAAACATTTATTCTTACGCTTATGTGACATAAGGAAAATCAACAAAGTTTGCAAGCCCCTTTAAAAAAATCTCGCAATTTTTTGTGAAGAAAAAAGCGTTTTTTTACAAAGGAAATTTTGCCCAATGTTCAAGACTATGATCACGATAGCTTTTTATGTTATCAACTCCATCTTGTTGCATCATCTGCAAAATCTCTTGCAGAATAGTTATGACAAGATCTGGACCTTCATAAACCATCCCACTATATAATTGAATTAAATCTGCACCAGCTTTTACTTTTTCCAAAGCGGTTTGTGCGTCCTTTACACCGCCAACACCAATAATTGCAATCTCCTTCCCTAATTTTTTACGCATTTTTGCAAGCACAATAGTAGAACGCTCAAAAAGTGGACGTCCAGAAAGCCCACCCTGTTCATTACTGAAGTGACTATTGCTAAGCCCCTGGCGTGAAAGAGTTGTGTTAGAAACAATCAGTCCATTAAAATCAGAAAGTTTTATTTCTTCAGCAACATCATCTAATTCTTTCTCTGATAAATCGGGAGCAATTTTTAAAAAAATAGGAATGGAGAATCCATGCTTGTTCTCTTGCTCATTTCGCGCTTTCGAAACTGCACTCAACAAAAGATGCAAACTGTCACGGGCCTGTAAATCACGTAAACCTGGTGTATTAGGAGAAGAAATATTAACCGTAAAATAATCAGCAACATCATAAAAATAAACAATACCAACAGTATAATCATCAATCTTATCGACCGTATCCTTATTGGCTCCAATGTTGACTCCTATAACACCAGTTTTTTTACACGCACGCAATCTATTGTAAACAACTTGATGTCCGTCATTATTAAAGCCCATTCTATTAATAATCGCTTCATCTTCTTTTAAACGGAAAAGCCGTGGTTTAGGATTTCCAATCTGAGGCTTTGGTGTCACTGTCCCAATTTCAGTAAAACCAAATCCTAAACGAAAAATACCATCTACAACCTCTGCATTTTTATCAAACCCCGCTGCAAGACCAATAAAATTTTCAAACTCAAGACCAGCAACAGTTACACACAAACGTTTGTCGATAACCTTTTGACAACCATTTAATCCACTTTTCAGCCCGAGAATCGCTAAACCGTGTGCTTGCTCTGGATCCACCATAAATAAGGCAGAACGGCCAATACAACGAAAAAAACTCATTAATCCTTCTCCACAACATAAAAATGATCCATCGCACCTCACCTATATCTTTTAACACAAAAGATTTCCAATCAAAGAAAGCATATTATCCAAATAATATTCCCCTTCTAGAAGAAAAATCATCATATAATAGCCATACATGTTTATATTGATATATACTGTGTAAAGAACTTTTTATTCTTAAAAAACGTTTCTCTTTTTCGACATTTTTTAAAGATTAAAATATGAATCCTAATCTTATAAAATGCAGCATGAATTGAAACATCAATGGCTCTTTACCATAGTCATGGTTTTGTGGCATCTTATGCAGGCAAGCTCATAATCCTCTTAAATATGCATGCAAATGCCCTCTATTCCCAAAGTTCCTCTGTGTAATATTGTTTCCAATAGAAACAGAGCTTGCTCAAGCTATTTTTTTCCTAGCATTTATAGAATACATGGTTCATAAAAACATCTAAATTCATACTATTGTTGCACCATTTATTAGCAACAGAATGTTCAATCAATTTGTACTCTATTGATAGAATTTTGAAGAATCTGCGTTGTTTCCTTTGCCATTTCTGATGCGTTAAATACAATTTTGCATCTATTAAGTACTCTGTCTAACATATATTTTAAGTAATGACAGTTGATTGTTGAACTCACACCTATCATACCAACGACTTCCAAACCAAAATGATCTTGCAAACCCTAGAGCTCTGCTATTTATAAACTGATACAATCTTCCAGCAGATGAAATGTGTTTCTTCCATCGGAATTATCTCCATTTTAGCTCATGCAACCCAGTACAAATAGCTTTTAGATAAGCCATAATGCCCTCCTAATTTCTATTATCGCTTACTAAATTAAGAGGAATTAAATTATAAGTTTTACTGTGGTATTGTGTAAAAATCTCTCTTTTTAATGTTAACATAAAAATCTTGAGGCAATTATATAAATTAAGCTACAGTTTTCTACTTTCTGTTGAAAAAGCAGATATAGTTTTTATTAAAAAAGCTTTTTTCTAGGAAAGGTTCTATGTAAATTCAAATAGAGCCCTAAAATCCAAATAGAACCCTAAAGCTCTTTATTAAACCTTATAAAGTCTTTGAAAATAATATTAATATTGTAATATAATCATAAAAACAAAATCTGCCCTTTCCTTTTTCATCAAAAGCGGTAAGTAAATTACCGTATATCACTTACATAAAGGGGAAAATGCAATGCTTAAAGAATTCAAAGAATTTGCCCTAAAAGGTAATATGATTGATCTTGCTATCGGTGTGATTATAGGGGGTGCTTTTGGTAGCTTGGTCAACTCAATTGTCAATGATATTTTTATGCCAATCATTGGATTGATTACAGGTGGAATTGATTTTTCTAATATGTTTATTCAACTTGCTGGCGAAAAACAAGCAACATTGAGTGCCGCCAAAGCAACTGGAGCAACCATTAGCTATGGACACTTTATTACTTTACTTATCAATTTTCTCATTATTGCTTGGGTGCTTTTTTTATTCGTTAAAGCTATGAACAAAATCCGTAGAAAAGAAGAAGAAAGCCCCCAAAAAACGTCTTCAGAAGAACAACTGTTAACAGAAATTAGAGATCTTTTGGCTAAGAAAAAATAATTTTATGCAAGATTTACATCATGGAACACGAGGAAAAAACATTTCCACAGTTGTTCCGTAATTGGGTTTGGAGAACAGTAAAAATTGTCCCCCTCTTTCTTCCACCATTGCTTTACACATTGGGAGCCCTAAACCTGTTCCCATAAAAGCGCTATCACCAGATCGGCCATCCTTGCGCTCTACTTGACCATAAGGTTGCAGTGCCTGTATAATCTCTTCTTCGTTCATCCCTATACCATTATCACTCACTGAAATTTTTACACGTTCTTTTCTATAAGAAACGTGAACAATAATCTGTCCACCCAAAGGTGTAAAACGAATAGCATTGGAAAGAAGATTCCATATAATCTGGCGAAACACTTGTTGTGATACAGGAATAAATGGAACATGAGGTGGAGCAACAATACGCATGATAATGCCGTTCTGATTGGCTTGTGTCTCAAGAAAAGCTATCGTCGCACGTAAACAAGATATCACATCAAATGTTTCAGAAATAAGGGAAGAATCAATCTGGTTATCGGAACCAGAATAATTTATCTTCGAGCACTCTAGTAATTGATTAATCAGCAATAATATATGTTTTCCAGAGGAAATAATATCGCGTAAATATCCATGATAGCGCTCATTTTCTATCGAACCAAAACGGCCTTCTCTCATAATTTCTGCAAAACCAATAAGAGCATTCAAAGGTGTTCGTATTTCATGAACAACTCCAACGATTTTATCCTCTTCTGCTTTTTTTTCTCCTGATGGAACTGTTTGTGTCCTATCACGCAACATAACAGCATAATTTCCTTGCTTTGCCAAAAATACAATCGTTATCAAAACGGTTATATTTTTATGATTTTTCGTCATTAAATCAGCTGTTTCTCTGCGATTTAAAACCTGATTTTTTCCCTCCATGCGGATTGATTTAAAATATTTTTCAACCAAAAGTCGGCTTTGAAAAGTAAATAATGAAGAGAGTGGCTGTCCTCGCAGTTCATTTATTTCATAACCCATTAATGCTAAGGCTGCCCTACTCGCTGATTGAATAAAGCCTTCTTCATCCAACCATAAAACACCATCTGTTGCTGTATCCAACAATGATAAAACTGCAGCGGGCTCTTTTACGAGAGCTTGTTCTATAGCATTTACCGGCAATGTTTGTGCATATGGTAACTGAATAGCTGTTTCTTCAACTAAATTTTCTTCTTTTACCGATGAATTCAATTCATCACGCAATTGCTCTGCAATTTCATGAAAAGCTGAGCGTTCTATCTCCGTAAGACATGGTATTTCTGTTGCTAGCTTTTCATTTCTTTTTTCTTGGACTTTTTTTTGTATTTTTAAAACACCAAAGCCACGAAACCCTTTAAGCTGCTTTGTAACATCAAAAATTGGCAAAGCCGACAATTCAACATCAAGCCATTGTAAGCAACCATCAACAGGCCATTGAACAATCTCTTTACTCCAAGGCATAGCCGTTTCAATAAAACGACTGAGAACCAGATATCGATCATCATTAAATTGATGAGCAAGTTCATGAAAACTACACCCTAAAATAGAGGAAGAGAGAGGGCCAACAACTTCAGCTAGCTCTTTTGAGACTTCACAAAACAAACCATTGTGATCGATTTCCCACGTAAAAGGCCGTGGCAAAAGCTCTGGTGTAAAACGAAAAGCTTCTTGCTGCGATTTTAATTCATTTGTATTTAACTTTAACTCATCTGCTTTTAATGGCATAACTAAAACTAAAAAGTGTTGGATTTACTCTCAAATGAATAATGCTAATTTGTTTACAATTATCTGTTCTGGTTAAAATAACTTGATATCTCATATAAATTGTCTGTAGCAAAATTTTGACTGTTTCATCAACAAAACAAGAATAAAAAGAAGCTTCCAGCTCTTGTTGCTTATTCACCCATTATGTAATAAATCTTGTTACAATAATGGTAACATCTCCCTCGCATAAATAGTACTCAAAAAGAATACACTTATTTTACACATTCATGCGCCTTTTTTGAAAAGATATCTCCCAAGATCCCCAAGCTTATTTTACGACGTCATCTGTAAATGGTGTAATGTAAAAGTCCCTATAGAGGATATCAAGGCATTGTGCATTACCATTTTTATACTTATAAAAGAGCTGGTTAGCACCATCATTATACTAATTTCAGCCCCTAATGTTACCAATAGTTCTTGGCATTTGAAGGCATTCATACAAAGATCTTTCTTTCATTAGAATCGCTACAAAAGAAAAAATATACCACCGCACTATTTTATTAAAAATTTTCTCTGTAAAAAAGAGAACACAAATTATCTTTCTTCATATAAAGATTTGTTTAATTTCTTTATATTCCAGATCATTTAGAAATGTTAAAATATCTCATAATCTCCTTTGATATCAGCTTGTTTACCTCATCAGAAGTCTTAATACAAAAGATCGCTTTTGCTTTATTACTCTCCATTTAAATTTTTAATATTATATAAAAAAATAAAACAAGCACATTTAAATAATAACTGTCAGATATTTAAAAAATTGCATATTTTTAAATGCGTTTGTTTATTTTCCTTCATTGAGTAAAATTTCACGTTTTCCAACATGATTAGCGGCTCCAACAATGCCTTTTTCTTCCATCCGCTCGACGAGAGAAGCTGCTTTATTATAGCCGATTGAAAGTCGGCGCTGAATATAAGATGTTGAACATTTTTTATCACGCATAACAATTTTTACAGCTTGGTTATAAAGTTCCTCACCCTCTTCATCAAAATTTTCTTCCTCAGAAATTTCAGCCGCTGAATCAGCAGAAGTATCCTCTTTGTTATCGTCTTCATTATCCGTTACCGTTGCCAAATAATCAGGTTTTCCTTGCATTTTAAGATGTGCAACGATGGATTCAACTTCTTCATCTGAGACAAAAGGTCCATGAACGCGCACAATGCGTCCACCACCAGCCATATGAAGCATATCCCCCTGACCTAAAAGCGTTTCAGCACCTTGTTCACCCAAGATCGTACGACTATCAATTTTTGACGTTACTTGAAAAGAAATGCGGGTAGGAAAGTTTGCTTTAATTGTACCGGTGATAACATCAACAGAAGGACGTTGCGTTGCCATAATAAGATGAATACCTGCCGCACGCGCCATTTGCGCTAAGCGCTGAATGGCATTCTCTATCTCTTTCCCTGCCACCATCATAAGATCAGCCATCTCATCAACAATCACAACAATATAAGGAAGCTGCGTGAGATCCATGGCTTCTTCATGATAAAGCATTTCCCCTGTTTCCTTATCAAAACCCGACTGAACAGTACACATGATCGTTTCGCCTTTTTGAGCTGCAAGTGCAACGCGTGCATTAAAACCATCAATATTACGCACACCCAACTTAGCCATTTTGCGATAACGCTCTTCCATTTCACGAACCGCCCATTTTAAAGCTGTTACTGCTTTTTTGGGATCTGTGACAACGGGTGTTAAAAGATGTGGAATGCCATCATAAACAGAAAGCTCTAACATTTTAGGATCAACCATGATCAAACGACACTGCTTTGGTGTCATACGATAAAGAATCGACAAAATCATTGTATTAATTGCAACAGACTTGCCTGATCCTGTTGTTCCTGCAACCAATAAATGAGGCATTTTTGCTAATTCTGCAATGACCGGTTCACCATTAATCCCCTTCCCCAAAGCAAGAGCAAGTTTAAATTCACTTTCACGAAAAGAACGTGTTTGGATTAATTCCCGTAAATAAACGGTTTCACGAACCGCATTGGGTAACTCAATCCCGATAACATTACGTCCAGGAATTACAGCAACGCGTGTAGAAATAGCAGACATAGAACGCGCAATATCATCAGAAAGATTAATAACGCGCGATGACTTTACGCCCGCGGCGGGTTCAAATTCATACATTGTTACCACTGGCCCTGGATGAACATGGATAACTTCACCCTTAATGCCAAAATCTTCCAAAACACTTTCCAAAAGTCCAGCACCACGTTCTAATGTTTCTTGAGGAATCATCGTACCTTCATGAAAAACAGGTTCCTGTAATAAGTTGATCGGAGGAAATTCATAAACATCACAGTCAATAGATTGAATATTTTGCATAAAAGCAGAATCATAATTACCTAATGGCATACGAGTAGATTGTAATGTTTTAGTTTTACTGTTTGCTTGCATCACAGAAAAATCTTTTGAATTCTTTGTGACGGCTTTGTTTATACAATCAACAGTATTATTGGCGACAGTATTATTGCTATTTTCAGTCTCTATACTCGCCCCTGCATCGCTTAACGCCCCTGTATTACTTAACGTATGAGCAAAATCTTCAACAGAAAGCTTAGAATGACTCTCTTTAGTAGTATCATTATTTGTATGCATTAAATCAGAAATTTTCTCAACGCCTCGCATCCTTTCCGCTGGAGATTCTGATGTAATTGAATCATAGAGTTGTGGAAAGCGGTATTCAAGAACACGGTAAAGAGCCGTTATTGACTCATCAAAGGCTGTGGGAATATCCGGTGTAATTTCATTTGTCGTATCAATTGATATTCCATCCTCTTTTGAAGTTTGAGTCTCCACATGTTCAAATATCAAAGATTCACACTCAAAAAATGCATCATCGGAAAGATGCAAAGCAGGTTTTATTTTTTGTAGCACATTTTCCACTTGTAATTTACGTTCTTGTTCATCCTCCTCAAGTGGAATATTTGCTGACGGCATATGAATAGCTTGTCGTGACAACTGCTTCAGAACCGTTGAATGACAAACTGATGTTTTATTCTCTATTGATTGAGGATTAATGACTTTTTTTGTCGAAAGAATATTGGTTGTTTTCTTGTTACAACGTACAATATTTGTATCTGTAATTTTTTTTTGATCTTGCTTCGTAAAAATTTTAAACTGTTTTGCAAAAACTGGATCTGTTTCTATACGACGACGCAAAATCTCAACTTCTGGGGTTCTCGTGAAACGGACGTTTTTTCCGAGGGCAAATGCCTTTTTCCACACTTCCGGATAAGGAAATATCTCAGTAATCTTAACAGATAAATCTTCTCTTGATGCACCTTCCGTACTATCATCAGAAAAAGAAGACGTAGAAATAGATTTTGTTTTCGAATTATGCATGGCACCCAACAAATTTATAGCAATGAGAAAAATAACCTTTTCAAAAAGAATTCGTAGAAACTATCATACGAAGGTTAATAACCTTTTGCTGATGGTTACTTTTTAATGAAAAAAATAATGCCATAATGCATATTCATAATCTGCCTTTTGCATATTTACGATATAAATTGCTCAGTTTATGGTGTCATAGAACTCGTATTTCATTTGTTTTGAAGAAAACTTCATGATAAAAAATCTTCAAGAAAATTGTCTATGCCTCTCTATTCTCTCCCTTTGCATAAGAGAAACTAGTCTCAATAATACCTAGTCTCAATAATACAATGAGCATTGCTCTATTGAATTCTCCATGCTCAATTATCACGATATAATCTAATTTCTCGCGTTTTTATAAGATTACCCTTGTTATCCTCGTTTAAAAAGGCTTAGACTAAGACAATCATAATTACATAAATACAAATAGAAAAAAGGGAGTGAATTATGTTTAATAAACGGAAATTTTATATCAATGGTCTATGGGATGAGCCAAGCATTCCTCACGATTTTGACGTCATTAATCCATCAACAGAGGAGGCTTGTGCTGTCATTAGCCTTGGAAGTACAAAAGATGCCGATAAAGCAATTAATGCGGCTAAAGAAGCGTTTCAAAAATGGAAAACAACGTCACCAAATGAGCGTCTTGGATTTGTTGAAAAAATTCTAGAGATCTACGAAAAACGTTCCAAAGACATGGCAAAAACCATTTCAATGGAAATGGGAGCACCAATTGATATGGCGCTTAATGCGCAAACTGCAACCGGAAGTTCCCATATTCGCAATTTTATCGAAGCTTATAAAGAGTTTTCGTTCCAAGAAACTTTAATAAAGGGAAATGAGCAAGCAATCCTTCACTACGATCCTATCGGCGTCGTAGGATTAATTACGCCATGGAATTGGCCCATGAATCAAGTAACTCTTAAAGTTATTCCTGCTCTCTTGGCTGGCTGTACCATGGTGTTAAAGCCCTCTGAAATTGCGCCTCTTTCTGCTATGCTTTTTGCTGAATTTTTAGATGAAGCCGCACTTCCAGCCGGTGTTTTTAATTTAATCAATGGTGATGGTGCGACTGTCGGCTCTTACCTCTCTGCACATCCAGATTTAGAAATGATCAGCTTTACTGGTTCAACTAGAGCAGGAAAAGATATTTCTAAAAATGCCAGCGCTACTTTAAAAAGAGTCTGTCTGGAACTTGGTGGAAAAGGAGCGAATATTATCTTTGCTGATGCCGACTCAGATGCTATTCAACGTGGTGCACGACATTGCTTTTATAATAGTGGACAAAGTTGTAATGCACCGACTCGTATGCTTGTGGAACAGAGCATCTATGACAAAGCCATAAAAATAGCCAAAGATATTGCAGAAACAACAAAAGTAGGACCAAACTGCCAAGAAGGAAATCATATTGGACCTGTCGTTTCAAAAAAACAATATGATAAAATTCAAGATCTTATCCAATCGGGAATTGATGAAGGTGCAACTCTTGTTGCAGGCGGGACTGGTTTACCAAAAGGAATGGAACGCGGTTATTATGTCCGTCCAACAGTCTTTGCTGATGTAAAACCTCATATGCGTATTTTTAAAGAAGAAATCTTTGGTCCAGTTCTCTCGATTCTTTCTTTTAGTACAGAAGAAGAAGCCGTCGCTTTAGCGAATGAGACTGAGTATGGTCTTACAAACTATATTCAATCGCAAGATCGCAACAAATGTCGTCGTATTGCGGCACAAGTACGCTCTGGTATGGTAGAAGTTAATGGACATGGATTACCCAGTGGAAGCTACTTTGGAGGTGTAAAATTTTCTGGGCGCGCTCGTGAAGGAGGACATTGGGGAATTAAAGAATTTCTCGATAGTAAAGCAATTTCGTACTGGTAAAATCTTATTAAAAACTTAATAGGAATCGTATGGTAATACAGAAAATAACGGATGAAGGTGCTCTTGGGCAACGTCTTGATCAGTGGCTCGCAAAACAATATCATGATGTGCTCTCGCGTTCGCGTTTGCAAACCCTCATCCGTGAAGGCTGTCTTAAAATTGATGGTCAATTCATAAAGGAACCAAAAACAAAATTAAAACCTAACCAAATAATTGAATTGGAAATGCCTGACCTTCGTGATGCAGAACCTAGCGCTGAAGCCATTGCATTGGACATTCTTTTTGAAGATGATCATGTCATTGTTATTAACAAACCAGCTGGTCTTGTTGTTCATCCTGGGAATGGCAATTGGACCGGTACATTGGTTAATGCCCTTATTTACCACTGTGGGAATAGTTTATCTGGTATAGGTGGTGTTAAACGCCCTGGCATTGTCCATCGTCTTGATAAAAATACAAGCGGTGTTATGGTTGTTGCAAAAAATGATCTAGCTCATAAAAGTCTCAGTGCTCAATTTTCTGATCATGGACGTACCTGCGCATTAGATCGACGCTACCATGCCTTGATTTGGGGAACACCTCAGCGCAATGTCTGGACAATTGATGCATCACTTGGCCGTTCGCCCCATAACCGGACAAAGCAAGCTGTCATCCATAACCAAAACCCTTATGCTCGTCATGCTGTTACACATGTTTCTCTGCTTGAAAAATATGGCTCTCATGCAGACTCAACATCTTTTGCTAGCCTTCTGGAATGTCGCTTGGAAACTGGACGCACCCATCAAATCCGTGTTCATATGACTCATATTGGGCATCCACTCATAGGCGATACAGTTTATGGAAACGCTTTTAAAACAAAATCAAACACATTCAACCCCACTATTAGAAATGCAATCGATCAATTCAACCGACATGCACTCCATGCTGCAAGTCTTACTTTTGAACATCCTTCTACCGGTAAAGTTATGTCGTTTTCCGCACCACTGCCTCAAGATATGGCTAAACTTATTAAACTTTTTAAAAAAATGAATTGAAACTTTTCCCCTTCTCAAGATTTCACAATAAAATATCTTTTTTTGAACAAAATTGAAAAATATGCTAGAGTGAGGTTATGAGGATAGTTAGCTATCTAAAACATAGAATTTGCCTTATCAGGGAATTCAAACAAAAGGAGGGTGCTATATGGCCCATATGAATTTATTATCAGTAATGACAGGTGATGGTGGTTTAAACCGTTACTTGGAAGAAGTGCGTCGTTTTCCAATGCTTGAGCCAAAAGAAGAATATATGTTAGCTCAGCGTTACCGTGAGCATAATGATCTAAAGGCTGCGCATAGGCTAGTAACCAGCCATTTGCGTCTCGTAGCTAAAATCGCGATGGGATATCGGGGCTACGGACTTCCCATTGGGGAAGTCATTTCAGAAGGCAATGTTGGACTCATGCAAGCTGTTAAACGTTTCGAACCAGAGCGGGGTTTTCGTCTTGCAACCTATGCAATATGGTGGATTAAAGCATCAATCCAAGAATATGTATTGCGCTCTTGGAGTTTGGTGAAAATGGGGACAACAGCTAATCAAAAGCGTTTGTTTTTCAACCTTCGTAAGTTAAAAAGTAAACTTCAAGCACTTGATAGTGGCGATCTCAATGCAGAACAAGTGAAAAAAATTGCAATCCAGTTGAATGTCACAGAAGATGAAGTTGTATCAATGAATCGTAGGCTTGGTGGTGATACTTCACTCAACGCACCAATTCGAACAAAAGAAGGGGAAAACAGTGAGTTGCAAGATTGGTTGGTGGATGAATCTAACGATCAAGAACAAATTTTAATTGAAAAAAGTGAATTAGAAAATCGCCGTTCCATGCTCATAAATGCCATGGACAATCTCAATGAACGCGAAAAGCGTATATTTAAAGCGCGTCGTTTAAACGATGTACCACTAACCCTAGAAGAACTCTCTGGTGAATTTAATATTAGTCGAGAACGAGTAAGACAAATTGAAATGCGTGCATTTGAAAAAGTGCAAAACTCTATCAAAGATTCTACTTTATCTCAAAGTCAAGTATAAAACCTAGAGTTAAGTATAAAGCCAATGGTTTGCACATTCTTTAAATGTGAAAATGAAAAAAAGCATGCCTTGGCTTTATACTTGTAAATTAGCCTATCGAATTCTTTAAGTTATTGATATGTAAAGCTTTATTGAATATATTTGGTATATAATTGATAAAGACGGTCGTAGAAAATTCTTCACAGCCGTTTATTTTTTTGCATCTATGTTTTATTTTTTTGACCAAGAACTGTTAACTTATCTTGTTGTGCAAGCCATTGTCCAATAACTTCATTAAAAATAGACTTACCTGTTGGTCCTTTTGCAAAGGTTAATTCACTTATACGCCCGTTTTTATCCGTTAACACCAAACGCATCCAATCTAATTCTCGCATCAATTGTAAATTTCGATCAAGAAATGGATGATTACCACTCAATGCGACAAGAAAAAAGTCATCGTTAATCTTTGCAGCAATGGTTCTTGTTAAAGCCTGTCCAATGGATTGTTCACTTGCTTTAAAGGTTAATGCTTGAACATTGCTTATAGCTTTACCTGAAAATTTATCAGAAAGAATAAAAACAAGGTCCATAATATATGCAGCAGGAAATGACTGATCGGTATTACGACGTAAAATTAACCGTAATGATACCCCTTCATCAGGAATTGTTATATCACCTTGTATAGTTGTTTCTTCTGGAGCCCCCTTCACTTGAGATTCTTTTATAAGCGTCCAGCGAGCACTTCCCGTTGCTATCTTTTCTGCATCATAATTTGTACGTGCTTGATAGAAAACAGCTTCACCTGATTTTTCAAGCGATTGCAAATTGCTATCAACAACTGTTGAGAGTACTTCTTCATCCGAAGAATCTATCGCTTGTTTTAAACCAACATCAATTTCACTTCCATCCTCTAATAAGCGTTGTGTTAACTTTCTCTTAATTGGAAATGCCTTTGGTACTCTGTGAGAAGCTTGAAGATTTTCTTCTAAAAACTGATGATCATTTGATACAAATACACGCTCACCAACAAAAAAAATACCAACAATTAAAACAACAAAACTAACAACAGAAACAGCACTTATTACAATACGCCTTTGCACTAACGATTTATTAGCACGACGTAAAGCCTGAGAAAAAATGTGCGAAACAATATGCGAATTATCTTCCTGCGAAGGAGAAATCTTTAACACACTGCTATTAACATGCTGAGAAGGCACATCAGCCTCCATATTAACAGGCTCTGCATCTGGTATATCGGATACACAAAGCTCATCAAATACCTTGTTATCCTTTGAACGCGTAACAAAATCCTGTTTTCTTTTTATATTTACCTCTGAAAATTCATTATTCTTTGGTAATATAGTTTTTTTTGTATATTTCTTATCTTCATTTATATTTGTGGGATTCCACCCAATAACTGAAGAAAGCCGCTTCTTTTCAACTGCTAAATATTCTCCTTCAACAGTTGCAATAGAACTTTGAAGAATCTTTCTCTGTTCATCCGCTATTGCTTGTGGTATTTTTGCTGTTAAAAATTGATGTTCTAGTGTTTCGGTAGCACGCTTATAAATCCGCTTACGCACTTGTGGTGTAATATTATTTTGTGCATTAATTGTCTTTTTTAAGATTCCAACGAAATCTACCATTTCCTCTATAATCTCTCTTAAACTGAGAAAAAATCAATAGTAAAGCCAAAAAACTTTATTTTAGCCTTCTAAATTGATTGCCATTTAATATTGGTACAACTATCGCAATAATGTAAAATGAATATGAAAAATAAACAATGCTATTTTGCACCTTTCTCTCACGTGCTCTTAAAAACTTTTTTTGTAAAAAGAGACAAAAACGCACAGAGAACATATATAGAAATCTAAAAATAATAATCAATTAACAAAGGGATCCGTAATAAGAATAGTATCTTCACGCTCTGGACTTGTGGATAATAAAGCCACTTTTGTATTAATCAGTTCTTCAATATAGCGTATATATTTAATAGCCTGCACTGGTAAATCTTCCCACCTCAATGCATGTGCTGTTTCTTCCTTCCAACCTTCTAATGTTGCATAAACAGGCTTCACCCGATCCTGAGCTCCCATGGAAGAAGGTAAATAATCAATTCTTTTACCATCAAGCTCATAACCAATACAAATTTTTATTTCATCCAAACCATCTAAAACATCAAGTTTTGTCAATGCTATACCTTGAACACCGCAAATTGTTACCATCTGACGTACTAAGACAGCATCAAACCAACCACATCGACGCTTTCGACCCGTTACAACACCAAATTCATGTCCACGCACTCCCAGAAATTCACCAATATCATTTATCTGCTCTGTCGGGAACGGCCCTTCTCCAACGCGTGTAGTATAAGCTTTTGCAATACCCAAAACATAATGAATTGCATCAGGTCCCATCCCCGAACCTGTACATGCTTGCCCAGCAACTGTATTAGATGACGTTACATAAGGATAAGTTCCAAAATCATTATCTAATAAAGCACCTTGCGCACCTTCAAAAAGAATGTGTTTCCCTCCTCGATAACCTTCATCTAAAAGACGCCACGTACAATCCATAAAGGGCAAAATTTTATCCGCAACTTGCATCAATTCATCATAAAGTGCTCGAGAATCAATCTCTGCAACACCCATCCCACGACGCAAAGCATTATGATGCCTCAAAAGCCGCTCAATCTTAGCCATAAGTGTATCTTTTTCTGCTAAATCCATCACTCGGATAGCACGACGTCCCACCTTATCTTCATAAGCCGGTCCAATACCACGCTTTGTTGTACCAATTTTTAAACCAGATAAACCGCTTTCTCGAATTGCATCAAGATCACGATGCAAAGAAAGAATCAAAGGAGCATTTTCAGCAATACGCAAAATTTCTGGTGTGATTTTTACACCCTGATCACATAGTTTTTTTACTTCTGCAACAAAATGATGAGGGTCAACAACAACACCATTGCCTATAATTGATAACTTGCCACGCACTAAACCAGACGGTAAAAGTGATAATTTATAACTAACTCCATCAACAACCAATGTGTGGCCAGCATTATGCCCCCCCTGATACCTCACCACTATATCTGCTCGCTCAGATAACCAATCTACAATTTTACCTTTGCCTTCATCACCCCATTGTGTACCGACAACAACTACATTGGCCATAACTTTCTCCGTCGTGTTTGGTTAAAAAAACCAGCATTCAAAAACAAACACTTCTTTATAACGAAACCTTAGAGCAAGTGCGACTCCTCATTTCAGATTTTTCTCAATCTTCAAGTGATTCAATTTTCAAATTTATGATAATAAAGATAAGCAAATACCAAAATATTTTAAATCTGTTATTTTTGCTACAACAAAGTAAAAAAAATAGAGATTTTAATTTGTGCGTATCCAACACCTGACAGAGCATTCATTCTCTCTCTTAATCTTTTACAATTCACGTAATATTTAGATGCTGTCTGTCTGATACAAGAATACGAAAGATCATCATAATCTCTCGTATCCTTTTTTGTTTAAAAATACGTTGTGAAAATCACCAGTAATTATTTAAAGCTGTGCTTTTTCAACTTGGAACGCCCACTCAAGCCATTGTGTCAAAATTTCAAGATCGGAAGCCTCAATTGTTATACCCGCCCAAATTCGAAGCCCAGGAGGAGCATCGCGATACGAACCGATATCATAAGCAACCCCTTCTTCATCAAGACGTTTCACAACCGCTTTTATAAAAGATACTCGCTTTTCCGTATCCAAAGCAGTAATCACTGGATCCACAATATCTAAACAAATAGCGGTGTTAGAACGCACTTCAGGATCTTTTGCCAAATATTCTAACCATGGCGTTTTGCGAACAAAAGCATCAAGTACAGAAAAGTTTTTCTCAACCCGTGCTCTTAATGCCGCTGCACCTCCTAGAGACTTTGCCCACTTCAACCCATCAAGAAAATCCTCAACACAAAGCATAGAAGGTGTATTGATTATCTTTCCTTTAAAAATATCTTCGTTCAATTTTCCATTTTTTGTCATATAGAAAAGTTGAGGCATAGGCCAAGCTGGAACATGATTCTCAAGCCTCTCAACAGCACGAGGACTTAAAATCACCATACCATGTGCAGCCTCACCTCCCAAAACTTTCTGCCATGAAAAAGTAACAACATCTAATTTTGAAAAATCAAGATATTGCGCAAAAGCTGCCGATGTTGCATCACAAATGGTCAATCCAGCCCGTTTATGCGGAATGAAATCCGCATTAGGAATACGCACACCAGAAGTTGTCCCATTCCATGTAAAAACAACATCCCGATCAAAGTCAAGTTGTGTTAAATCTGGTATTTCACCATAAGGAGCTTCAAAACGACGCACATCAGAAAGCTTTAATTGCTCGACAACATCTTTATTCCACCCAAATCCAAAACTTTCCCACGCCGCCATATCAATGCCACGCTCACCTAATAGAGACCATAGAGCAGCCTCAACAGCACCGGTATCTGAACCGGGCATAATTCCTATACGATGATCAGAAGGAACCTCAAGAATCTCACGGGTTAAATTAACAACTTCAGCAAGTTTTAATTCTGCTTCTCTAGATCTATGTGAACGCCCAACTACTGCATTTTTAAGAACATCAAGAGTCCAACCAGGCCGTTTACTACAAGGGCCTGAAGAAAAATTAGTATTATTGGGACGACTACTTGGTTTTTGTAACATTATCATTATTTCTCCCCTTTTAGATGTTTTTTTCTTTATAAAGAAAAACAAATTATTATAAAGACTAATCAACAATCTTTTTAGAAAAAGTCAAAAATGTTGTCTATTATTTCGTATGCTTAAAATTCACGGAAACTTTATAAAAAAATCTTTCTTAATCATGCTTCTCGATTGATTCTTTTAATTTTTTTCGTATCACCACCACGATAAGACAGCATTCTAATAACAATACACTAAAGTGTCCAATATACCTATCAAATTTATTTTATGATAAAGATTCATTGATAACGCTCTAGAATAGGGAGATAAACTTATTAAAAAATCAATTATTTTTCTTTTGATGACTGGACAGAGAAAATTTTAATGTTATAACCGCAAACGCTTTATGTTTTTTATGAAGCATGCCCAGATAGCTCAGTTGGTAGAGCAGCGGACTGAAAATCCGCGTGTCCGTGGTTCGAATCCGCGTCTGGGCACCACTTTTTGTTTTTAACATATTGAAATATATAGATTTTTTCTTTAAATAGCTATTTTCAGACCACCT
>NZ_JBHIOD010000039.1:0-4203 GCF_042195355.1 Bartonella sp. CL266QHHD | reverse complement strand
TTTAAAATACCATCGAGATACCATCCACTATGATCCAAATAAGTGACATAAGCGCCAATACCATAAGTATTGATACCACTGGTACCACCCCGTGCATGCGCAACACGGGCACGATCATAACTGCCAAAACCACCTATATAAAATTCTCCATTTTCCCACNAATCCCTAAACCATTCGTTGAAACTGCCTTTAGAGTATTTTGATAATGATTGTATTTTAAAATACCATCGAGATACCATCCACTATGATCCAAATAAGTGACATAAGCGCCAATACCATAAGTATTGATACCACTGATACCCCCCCGTGCATGCGCAACACGGACACGATCATAACTGCCAAAACCACCTATATAAAATTCTCCATTTTCCCATTCGCTTAAACCATTGATCCCTAAAACAATACCTGTCTGATCTAACTTAAAATCTATATGCTCTGTCGCAATACTCTCTTTAGATTTAATCGCATAGGTCCATAAAGCTGCATTCTTTTTACTTTTATCTAGAATTCCTCTTCCCGCACGCACTGTTTGCATTTCGTTGTGAAACACCATCGCTGGAGCTACAGACATAGACAATACCGCATCTGTAGAGGGCGTAGTCAAAAAGTGAGAAACTGAAAGCGTCTCACTCAATTGTGGAGAAGGTTGTTCTTTATGAACTGGACGCACAATCATCTGATCGGCTAAAGAGTGAGAAGATTCTGAAACAGCAGTTTGTTGCTCTTCAGCAGAAAGAGGATGAGAACTGGCTAGACCTGAGACTTCAATAACGTGACTTCCAAGAGAGGAAACAGTTGAAGAAACAAAAGCTGGAGATCTTTGACTCAAGTTTTGGCGGTTTTTTCTTCGACGTGGCAATTTAATAGCATGCTCTTGTGATGCTGCAATCGTTGAAAGAGAAGAAACTGATTGATTTTGATTTAAATGCCGCACAGATCTGCTTCTACTACGTGGTAAACTGTTGAGAAATGAAACATTATCAATAAATACTGCAGATAAATACCAAACTTTTTCACCCCCATCCTCATCAATTCTCTGTTTTAAACCATACGTATAGGTTCCGCCATCAATAGTTTTAACATTTGCACCAGAAAAGCTTCTCAGGGTAAAATGTGCGCCACCACTTTGATCAAAAATTAAATCAAGTCCTGCTGAAGAAGGATCAACAATTTCAATACCAGAATCTACGACACTTATTGTATGAAAACCACTCCCATTCTCAATAAAGAGGTAATCACCTTTTTCTTCTGCAAGGCTAACATTAAAGTTAAAATGTAGACTCCCTGCTAGATTATCAATGTAAAGCTGAGAGTAATATAAATCATCTTCAAAAGAGGTAAAAATGACTTTTCCTACACCGCTTAACTGCTGAATGCGTGTACTTTTGTCGTCAAACCCACGAGCAACGGAGTATAATTGAGCGTCTTCTCCATTTAATTCAATGTTTTCTACTATAGTTTGTTGACCATCGTCTCCAGCATCAAGATGGAGCCCACCAAAATCCTGAACTTTTATTTCTCCTCCTAATATTGCACCAGGAGAAATCCATGAATTAGCATTACCTTCAATCGTTAGATTCTTTACAATTCCACCTGCATAGACTTCTTGAACACCACCAGTGCGTAAAATGACTGTATTTGCTTCACCTCCTGCTAAAACACGCTGCACACCCTCTGAAAAGATTTCAGCATTTACAGCTAAACCGCCGGCTTTTTCTGCAAAGTTATCATCATTAGGAAACCACTTAGCAAGAGTTTGTACTCCTCCACTCATCACTTTTGTTCCCACAGCCATCCCATCATCATATACATTCTGCTGTCCCGGCGTATCACCTTGACCATAAAGTGTCGTGTTATAAGCACTGCTCCCCACAATTCCACCATTTACATAACCATTTCCGAAAACAAGCTGCTCCCCACCATAAATTTCAGCTCTCAATGCGGTTCCTCCTCCCTCCACTCTTTGTTTTCCACCCTCGTAAATAATCGTAAATTCTGAGATCCCCTGTTCCCCTACAATCTCTGAACCACCATTTTCAATTGTTGTATTCTTACTAAAACCACCAGTCTCAACATAGAGTGTTGCAGTTTCTGGAACCGTATTATTAATGGATAATTTAAAATCATCCGCTTCTCCATCACCAGCAATATAAACTATGCTATTGTCATCAAGTACGGAGCTTTGCAAAATTTTTTCACGTGTACCAGTAATGAAATCCTCTGCATAAAAACTGAAATCACCTTTATAAGAATTGGTTATAGAATCTTCCAAAGGAGAACCATACTTTTCTTGCTCAAAAGATTCAGCTATAGGCAACTTCGTATGAGAGGGAGGAAAGATCGGAGTAGAAATTTTTCCGATGTAGATGGTGTCGATAAAGACCAAATCTTTCCACCGTTATGATCTCTTTTCTTAAGAGCGTACATGTAGACTCCATTGTCAACAGTAGCTATTTCTTCACCCCAAAATCTATCAGAGTAAAATGTGCATTTCCGCTTTGAACATGAATTAAATCAAGCTCCAAAATTAAATTCTGATTTTGTAGAAGAGAATCGGTCATTTCAACACCAGAATCGATAACGCTTATGGTGTGATGACCTGCTCCTCTTTTTATCAGAAGATAATCACCGCGCTGTTCTACAAAATTAGTATTAAACCTAAAATGTAAATTACCTGAAAGATTACCGACCTCAAGTTTAGAGTAATGTGGATTAAACACGGTAGAAGTAAAAATAACACGACCATTCCCACTCAGATTCTCAATCAAAGAACTTTCACCATCTATATTAGAGGCAATCGCATACAATTTTGTATCTCTGCCATTTAAGACAATTTTTTCTACTTCAGTACGAGATCGCTCAGCACCAGCATAAAGATAAATCCGTCCAGAATCATGAATCATAGTGCTTCCTTCTAATGTTGCACCAAAATGTAACCACGATTGTGCTTGATCTCTAATTATTAAATCCTTTACATAGCCTCCTAAATCTATTGCTTGGAAAGCATTCCCTTGTAAAAGAACGCCAATCGCGATTCCCCCCGCTAAAATGTGTTGCTCTCCACCAGAAAAGACCTTCGTATCAAATGCAAAACTGCTATAATCGTTTAGATCCTCTTCTACATAAAGATTTTGTATCCCTCCTTCCATGATCTTTGTGTTAAAAAACCTCTCCATAATCGTACAATACATTGATTTATAATGATAATTCACTGTTTTGTATGTTGAATGAGAGTCTCGAATAACGTAGGATTCTCTCATTTCAAATCTGTTTATGTTGAATCAATCAAAACCACTCATTTGTACATAACAAGTGGGATGAGTGTGTGGATAAAATTTGTATAAGAAAGGACTAAAAATGGCTCTTATGAACCGTCTTAATGCAAGGGCTGTCGCAACATTGGGAGCTGGCAAATATAATGATGGTGCCGGCTTGTTACTTCATAAGCGTAAAGATGGAGGTGCTCAATGGATTTACCGTTTTACCATTCATGGGCGGCGCCGTGAAATGGGCTTGGGTGCTTTAAGAGATGTTTCTTTAAAACAAGCCCGTGAATGTGCAATGCAATGGCGTGCTGTTTTACGTGAAGGGCGTGACCCTATTAAAGAACGCGATAAACAAAAGCGTGAGGCAATAAGCAATCTCCATTACTTAAAAGATATTGCTTTAGATACTTTTGAAAGTCGGAAATCTGAGTTAAAAGGCGATGGTAAAGATGGGAATTGGTTTGCACCTTTACGCCTACATATTCTCCCTAAATTAGGCTGTCTGCCTGTTTCTGAGATTACACAAACAGAGATACGCAATGTTCTTGCCCCTATTTGGCATTCAAAAGCTGGAACAGCTAATAGAGCTCTTACCCGTCTTAATCTTTGTCTCAAACATGCGGCTGCCTTGGGTTTGAATGTTGATTTACAAGCAACAGAAAAAGCACGCGCGCTCTTAGGTAAACAACGTCATAAAACACAAAATTTACCAGCCATGGATTGGAGAGATGTGCCTACTTTTTATAAAACACTTTGCGAAGCATCAACCTTAACACAATTGGCTTTGCGTTTGCTTATTCTGACAGGGGTTCGTACCAATCCTTTGTGTCATATTCATAAAGACCAAGTTGATGGCGATATCTGGACTATCCCTGCTGAAAATATGAAAGGTTTGCGTGATGCTACAACAGAATTTCGTGTGCCCTTATCATCAGAG
>NZ_JBHIOD010000038.1:0-1152 GCF_042195355.1 Bartonella sp. CL266QHHD | reverse complement strand
AAAACCAGTGAAAGCCCCTTATGGATCCCTCGCTGCAAAACACAAAGAACGCGCTTTCCTCGCTTGTATCCATATCCCAATTTATGCTTTTGATTTTTCAATCCCCGCATCTTCAGCTCCTCATAAAATTCTTTATCTCTTAAAAAAAACAACCCATATGGGTGTAAACAGCGCAGCGATATTTTTACCGCCCCTTTGCTCTAAAATCTCAATAATGCCCGTACTTGAAATAACCCTGTCGAATTTCCCTTTTCTCGCACTGTCGATTGGGTTAAAATATTCGAATAAGATACATCAATATCCGTAATGTCTCCGGTTGCATGGAAACCAAGAGTTGCCCCAACGAGGCTCCCGCCAAAACTGTTTTTGTTTGCATCATTGGCTACAGCCCCCAGATCAAGCGCCATATAAGGGGCAAATTGGCTCATAAATTTACGCCCCATTCTCGACGAAAAACCTGGCAACAACAGCGACAATTCATTGCGCCAAAACGCCCCATTATTGCCGTAATAAATCGCCTCACGCACCCCGCGCACAGAGGAACTACCACCAAGCGATATTTGCTCTGAACTAAACAACGTGTCGGGTGATAATTGTCCTGAAAACAGTGTGTTATAGCGAAAGTTATACTGTTTGAGCGAAAAAGGACGCACGTAGCCTAGGGAAAAAGACAATTTGGAAAATTGCCCTTTGGGTGAATTTTTTGTTGCATTCTCTTGCTCTTTATCGTCATAAGCGCCAAGAATTGCTAACCCTTTATGAAACCCTATATGCGCGCTTAATTCTCCTCCAAGCCACTTGCGCGAATGATCAAGCTCAAAGGTTGCAATAGCTAGTTTACGGCTGGAAACATCAACCCGACTGCCCATAATAAAATTATCAGAATATTTCCATGTCAACCGTCCTGTAAGCCAGGTCTTTCCCTCTTGATCACGATCAATAACCCGTGAAATCCATGGTGTCAGCGATAAAGACTTACCCGCAGTCATAATATCGGAAAATATTCCCTTAACACTTGAATGATATTGGCTCCACGTCCCATCAAAACCTGTTGTCCAAGTGCCATAGGGAAGAGAAAATGATCCCGTTAGAGTATCACTATTGGGACGCTTGTGAGAAAAATGATACGGACTACCATCCATGGAGCGCTGA
>NZ_JBHIOD010000037.1:0-1007 GCF_042195355.1 Bartonella sp. CL266QHHD | reverse complement strand
TTATTTTCGGTCCACCAGAAATCACTAAGCCTGTTGCGTCTAAGATATTGTTTCCTGTTTGTATTTTATCGACTATGACACTCCTGGCGAGATCAAATTTTATATTATTGTCTTTATCGCCCTTTGTAACCGTGAGATTTGTACTTCCAGCGGAAAAATCTACTTCATCGTCTATAAGAACGGTCTCGCCATTTTCACCGCCAACAGACAATTTCCAACCGTTTTTTCTTACAACTTCTTCCAAATCTTTTAACTGTCCAAGATTAACTGCATCGGTAGATTCACTCCCAGCTGCTACGCCTGTAATTTGTCNACTTCATCGTCTATAAGAACGGTCTCGCCATTTTCACCGCCAACAGACAATTTCCAACCGTTTTTTCTTACAACTTCTTCCAAATCTTTTAACTGTCCAAGATTAACTGCATCGGTAGATTCACTCCCAGCTGCTACGCCTGTAATTTGTCGCGTTATACCCTTAGCAAAATTACCAACACTCACTGCGCCCCGCGTACTTTTCCATTGCGCCTCGGCGCTTTGTGAAGGACCCTGCAACAAAGAAGTGTAACCCAAAGCAGAGGCAGCCCTATCAGATACAGAATCGCTTCCTAGAGCAACACTTCCTTCTGCCGTTGCTTCTGAATAAAAACCCAAAGCAGTAGCATTCTTTGCGGCTGACTTTGCACGATGTCCTATAGCAGTCGTAGCATATTCCAAAGCTTTAGAAACAGCACCAACAGCCGTTGAATAATCAGCCTTTGCAATTGTATGGTCGTCTGGCCCAATCGATTCATTATATTCGGAACCTATCGCGATACTGTCTTTGCCTAAAGCATGAGCCATGTAGCCTATAGCAATGCTATCCACTTCCTTTGATACACGCGCTTGATAACCTATAGCAATACCACGGCTCCCCTCCTTCTCTACCAGTGCCTCAGTACCTATAGCTATCGAATGCTGATTAAACGTTTTTGCCTCACTACCTATAGCAATACTATACAGCGCCTCCT
>NZ_JBHIOD010000036.1:0-14303 GCF_042195355.1 Bartonella sp. CL266QHHD | reverse complement strand
TGATGGCAATTGCTGGGTTTATGATAATGCTTGTGTTGTAAAATCTGGTCGTGTTTATGAAAATGCAAGGGTATATGGCAACGCTGTCATTGGTGGTTTTGTTTATGGCAATGCGCATGTATATGATAAAACCCGCGTGTATTTTGGAGCTCATGTTTATGATAATGCGCATCTTTCTGATAAGGTGTGGGTTTATCAATATGCAAGGGTTTATGGGAATGCAAAATTATCAGGAAATGCACGCATTTATAGCAAGGCTGAGGTTTATGATCATGCTGTTGTAAGTAGCTCTTCAAAAATTTATGGCAAGGTTTATGGCAATGCTAGCGTGGGTGGGTATGTTAAGGTCTACGGTTCTGTTTATGGCAATGCTAAAGTGACTGGTTATCACACCATTAGAGGTTTGGTACATGGCAATGCAAGATTAAAAAGAAATGATTATTCATATGTTGAGCAAAACATTTACTATGTATATGGAATTCCTGAAGATTGTGAAATTTATGAAAACGATACCGTTGTAAAGATTGTTGAAAATAAAGCAGCGTAAATAAAATAACGGCGCGGGGGGCTGCTTTATAGCAAAAAAGCCGCGTCCTTTAAGACACGGCTTTTATTATCAAAACAGCTAGCGATCCAAATAAACGATTAAAATAACCAATCGAAATATAAAAGAACATCTCTTTATTGCACAAAACGTATCAAAACGCAAGCTGTTAAGTAAAATAAAAATGGGATTCACACTGTAGATTCAGTGATTTATAATTATCATTTATCAAATCAATTTAAATCATAATGAATAAAATGAACGCTGTTAAATTACCTTCTTTTCAAACAGAAGAACAATCTTCTTTTCGTCAACTGCCCCATAATATTGAAGCAGAGAAAGCTTTGCTGGGTGCTATCATTATCAATAATAATGCTCTTGATAGCGTTTCTGATTTTTTAAAAGCAGAGCATTTTTTTGAACCGTTGCATCAAAGGCTTTTTGATATCATTTCACAAATTATTCAAAGTGGAAAAGTTGCAGATCCCATTACTATTAAGCCCTTTGTTGAAAATGATGAGAAAATTGGTGACATCACTGTATATAATTACGTGGTGCGTTTAGCTACCGAGGCAGTCACAATCATTAATACTAAAGATTATGGAATCGTCATTTATGATCTGTTTATCCGACGCTCTTTAATTAACCTTGGCACTCAAGTTGTGAATAGAGCTTATGATGTTTCTGTAGACCTTACAACATCACAACAAATTGAAACTGTTGAAAATCAGTTGTTTGAATTGGCAGAAAAGGGAAAATATGGGGGTGGGTTTGAAAACTTTAATACAGCCATTGCAAAAGCACTTAACATGGCAAGTGCAGCGAAAAAGCGTTCCTCAAGGCTCTCAGGGATAGCTACCCATATCAAAACACTTGATGAGAAAATGGGAGGGTTACAAGCATCTGATTTGATTATCCTTGCGGGGCGCCCTGCTATGGGTAAAACCTCACTGGCGACCAATATTGCTTTTAATATTGCCAATGCTTGCAAGCGTCATGATAACAGCCAAGCCAATGAAGGGGGTATTGTAGGTTTCTTCTCACTTGAAATGTCATCTGAACAGCTTGCAACTCGTATTATCTCAGAGCAAATAAAGGTTTCTTCTTCTGATATGCGCCGTGGTAATATCTCAGAAGAGCAATTTGCAAAAATTATTCACGCAATGCGTTCCTTACAAACAATCCCTCTTTATATTGATCAAACGGGTGGTGTATCCCTTGCACAATTGGCCGCCCGTGCAAGGCGTCTTAAACGACAACATGGTCTAGATGTCTTGATTATCGATTATATCCAACTCATGACAAGCGGTTCAAAGCGTTCATTAGAAAACCGCGTTCAAGAAATTACAGCCATTACCACCGGATTAAAAGCACTTGCAAAAGAACTCAATATTCCCATCATTGCTCTGTCACAACTTTCACGTCAAGTTGAAAACCGAACCGATAAACGTCCGCAACTCTCTGATTTACGTGAATCTGGTTCAATAGAGCAAGATGCCGACATTGTTCTGTTCGTTTATCGTGAAGAATATTATCTCAAAAATGAAGAACCAAAAGAAGGCACTGCTGAGTATAGCAAATGGCAAGATGCAATGGAGCAAGCCAAGGGTAAAGCCGAGGTTATTATAGCAAAACAACGCCATGGTCCGACAGGAATCGTTCCCCTTGCATTTCAATCCGATTTTACACGCTTTAGTGATTTAGAACATAATGTAAAACATTAAATAATTGTTATTAGCTAACTGAAAACATTGTAAAAACACATAAAACATGTTATGATCTTTACATCATTTAATGGGACTTACAAACATGCTTAATAAAGTGATTTTAATTGGTCATTTAGGTGCCAATCCAGAAAGCAAAACAATGTCATCTGGCATCGAGGTGGTCAATTTTCGAATGGCAACGTCTGAGAGCTATACAGACAAGGCAACCAATAAGAGAATAGACAAAACCGAATGGCATTCCATTGTGGTGTTTAATCCACATCTTGCAAAAATAGCTCTCCAGTATCTGAATAAGGGCAGCAAAGTTTATATCGAGGGGCGACTACAAACCCGTAAATGGCAAGATAAAAACGGTGTTGATCGCTATGTAACAGAAGTCATATTGCCTCAGTACAAAGGCGAATTAAAGCTTTTAGATGGCAAAAATGATGATAATCAAGATCAGTCATCTGCTTATGACAGAAGCATTTACAGACCTCTTGATACGCCCCATACCGTTATGAATGACAGTGTTCCTTTTTAAATAAAAGGCGGTGTTATGAAAAAAAATAAAAAGAGGGGACGCCCTAAAATAGCAGGGCAGGTAAGAGAACCAAACGGACGTATATCACGTGCAAAAGCACCGCGTGAAGCCGTTGATAAATTGGCAATAGAAATGCGTGCAAAGCGCTTCGGTTTAACGCTACAGGAGGCAAAAAATCCACTTTCTGGGTCTTACATAGGGCGGCTTTGCTTGCAAGGCGTGCTTACACAAGAGCAATATGACGCCGCCCAGCAATATCTACAGATAAGAAACGATTACCTTTGTGCAAAAGGCTTGCCTAATGCGATTTATGACGAAATGCCGTCATCTTCAGATGATAAGGCAAGAGATAAGTGGGTAGCATTTGCAACAGAGCAGTTTATAAACACGCAAGAGGCACTAAAAGAAGCCCAATGCCTCTATAGACAGTATAATCTTCATGCTGCGCTACAGTACCTCGTGATAGAAGATCAAATGTTACCACATCTTGTGAATTCGCTGCGTGTTGCTCTTAATGTGCTTCAGAAACATTTTGATCGTAAATGACAATCTCTATTACGGTTTCATTATATCATATATCGTTGGTAAGTCTCTGCAAAATCTAGCGACTTGTTTAGTGTTTTCATAATCACCGGTGCTCACGTCAGATACTACAACTATCATTTGTGTTTTGGGGCTAATGCCAGTTCCAGTCGAATTACTAAGAAATTTTTTTGCATAATAAATCATTGGATTTTTGCTGTTATTGGATTCGTTGTATGCCCACATAAAATCTCTTTCACTCCAATTATGTTCATAACGTAAACGACTTATTACATTGGGTAGCATTGCCCATGACATTTCTTCATTATACTCACCCCGCAATAAATTCACAAAGCGTCCACATAAAATAACGAATACGTGACGATGCAATACAGGATCAAATTTGGAAGGCATCTTATGATGGCCACGGCTGTATACAAATTCTTGTGCTTGGCTTAGCTTATTAAAATGCGTAAAGCCAGTATATTCTTTACTCGCGTATTTGTCGTAAAGTTGATTATACTTCTCTATAGTATCTACACTTGTAAACATACGCGTCAATTTGTCTATAAATCCAAATGACGCTGATGCAGGTAGCGCTGATATAGAAAAGAAAGCTATAAATGTTATGATGCGTGTTATGGATAATGATTTCATTATTTTGGATCCTTAATTATTCATAAGCGCTGTTTAACCGATTCCCTTTGAAATTATCAATATGTGTTATTTTAGTGTTGACAAAGTGTAGCAAATCGTATTTAATGACATTGCTGTACTTGGTCGTACTGTATCTAGACGAGAGGCAGTGCAGTTTGGAATCCCCGCATTTGCGGGGTTTTTTATTATCTGGAGGGCGTATTTTATGACATCAGAAAATACACATCAGGCTCCACAACCCATTAAAAAGCGTATACCACCAAAGGCAGGTCAAGGGCGTGTCAAAGGCGTTCCGAATAAGATGACGCGCATTTTAAAAGAAGCAGTGGTTAAGGCTGCTGAGAATGCTGGGAATAAAATTGGCAAGGATGGTTTGATCTCTTATTTGGAAAAACAGGCTATGGAATGCCCCGCTGCTTATTTAGCGTTGCTTGGTAAGGTGTTGCCTTTACAGGTAACAGGTGAAGATGGGGGAGCCATTAAGGTGATAACGCGTGTAGAAATCGCGCCTTTGGTCAATGACAACACGACAGATTAGTATTGTTCCAAAGCTTATACCGATTTTTACAGATAAGGCTTTGGTGCGTGCTGCTTGGGGTGGACGAGGGTCTGGAAAGACAAGATCATTTGCCTTGATGGCTGCTTTAAAAGGCTATCAATTTGGTATGCAAGGGATATCGGGCACTATACTTTGTGCACGTCAGTTTCAGAATTCTTTGTCAGAAAGTTCATTGGAGGAAATTAAGCGCGCCATTGAAGCACATGACTTTTTAAAGGACTATTACAAGGTTGGGGAGTCGTCGATTAAGTCGATAGATGGTCGTATAGCCTTTCAGTTTTCTGGTCTTGACCGCAATATAGCCAGTATCAAGTCTATGGGGCGTATTTTGCTTTGTTGGGTTGATGAGGCAGAGCCCGTTACAGAGACGGCTTGGCAGACGCTTATACCGACTTTGCGTGAAGAAGGAAAAGATTGGAATGCAGAATTATGGGTGACATGGAACCCGTTGCGAGAGAATGCCCCCGTTGAGAAGCGGTTTCGCTTTTCAGACAATGAGGCAATCAAACGTGTTGAGATCAACTGGTCAGACAACCCGAAGTTTCCCAAGATCTTGAATGAAGCGCGGCTTGATGATCTGAGAAACCGTCCAGAGACCTATAAGCATATCTGGGAAGGGGCTTATCTTACAGCGGTTCAAGGCGCTTATTATCAAAAGGAAATGTTGGCAGCCGAGCAGGAGGGGCGGATAGGGCGCGTTGCTCGTGATCCTTTAATGCAAATACGAGCCTTTTGGGATATTGGGGGCACGGGCGCCAAGGCAGATGCCACAGCGATATGGATAGCGCAATTTGTTGGCAGAGAGATCAGAGTGCTTGATTATTACGAAGCACAAGGACAACCATTATCGGAGCATATAGGCTGGTTGCGTCAAAACGGTTATGAGAAGGCATTGATGGTTCTTCCCCATGATGGGGCGACCAGAGACCGTGTGCACAATGTGAGTTTTGAGAGCGCTCTTAAGCAGGCAGGCTTTCAAACAAAAGTTATCCCTAATCAGGGAGCAGGAGCTGTTAAGATACGTATAGAAACAGTCCGCCGTGTTTTGCCTTCTGTTTGGTTTAATGAAAAGACGACGGTAGCAGGACGTAAGGCACTGAACTGGTATCACGAGAAATGGGATGAGAAGCGCAATATTGGCTTGGGAGCAGAGCACGATTGGTCCAGTCATGGGGCAGATGCCTTTGGACTGATGTGTATTTCATACAAACCACCAAAAGAAATACAAAAGCGACCAGCTTATAGCGGCAGAACGGAATATGAGAGTACCTCATGGATGGCAGAATGATGTATGATGAAGAGCCTTTAGATAAAGAAAGTAACGCATCAGATTTGTCGATAGAAGGCTTATTTCGCAAGCTTGTGAGCTGGTACAAAGAAGATGTGGAGCATGTGAACAAATGGCGTGAACATGCACGGGAGGATTTTGGTTTTTACAATGGTGATCAATGGAATGAAGAAGATTTATCGGCGTTAAAAAAGCAACGCCGCCCCGTTATGACCTTTAATCGTATTGCCCCATTGGTCAATGCCGTTGTGGGGTCAGAGCGTAATAACAAGCGCGAAGTGCAGTTTATTCCCCGTCAAGTAGGGAAGGCATTGCCTAGTGAATTGCTTACCGGTGCGGCAGAATGGTTTCGGGACATGGCGCATGCCGAATACGCTGATAGTGATGCTTTCCAAGATGCGGTTATCTGCGGCATGGGGTGGACTGATACCCGCCTTGATTATGAGAACAGCCTCGATGGTGAACCGGTAATTACGCGTTTAGACCCACTGAAAATGGTCTGGGATAGTGCGGCAGTGCAACCGAATTTAACCGATGCGCAACGTTTGTGGTATGTAGACCGCAAGCCGTTAGAAGTAGCTAAGCAGATGTTTCCCAAATCTCATTGGACAGAGCTGAGTGCAGATTGGGCAAGGGATGGTAGCTCTCATGAAGGTGTTCACCATAATGATCTTGATTATTACAGCGATGAGGGGAGCATTGATGTTGAAAACGGTCGTCGGATGGTTACACTTGTTGAATGCCGTTGGTTTGAAAGCGAGAGGTATTACAAAGCGCCCGATTTAAGCACTGGAGAACTTCGTGATTATAGCGAGGAAGAATTTAAGCAGCTACAGTGCATGATGCCCGATATCCAAGGGGCAGCTTTCAATAAAAAGGTTGTAAGACGTGCTTTTTTAGGGAGAAAATTGCTTGAATCCCCCGATCAACCCATGGTTCCAGCGGGTCAATTGGGTTGGGAGTGTATAACGGGGTATTTTGACAAGATAGAACGGCAATTTTATGGGGTTGTGCGTCCGACAAAAGACCCGCAACGGTGGGCGAATAAATATTTCAGTCAAGTGATGTATATCCTTAATAGCCAATCCAAAGGGGGGCTTATTGTCGAGGAAGGGGCATTTAAGGACATCAGGCAGGCTATGCAAGATTGGACGCGGGCTGATGCGTTGCTAGTTGCTGAAGATGGCGCCCTTGCACAAGGAAAGATCCAACCCAAACCCGTAGCAGAATTTCCAACGGGGTTTTTCCAACTGTTTAATGAAGCTAAGGAAGCAATTAATCAAGTGACGGGTTTATCGCCCGAATTCATTGGCACAAGAGAAGTGACACAAGCGGGTATTTTGGAGGCACAACGACGCCAATCCAGTTTAAATCTGCTTGCTTGTCTGTTTGATGGTTTACGTTTGTACCGCAAGCGGCAAGGTAAGATTATTTTGCACCTTATCCAGAATTACTTGTCCGATGGTCGTTTGGTACGGATATCTGGTGAGGAGAATGCGCAATATATTCCATTGACGCGTGAAGAAGTAACGAGTGTCGAGTATGACATTGTTGTTGATGATGCGCCAACCAGCCCGAATGAGAAAGAGCGCACCTTCGGTATTATCACACAACTGCTCCCATTGCTTCAAAATGCCATTACGCCGGATATTATGCTTGATCTACTTCGTTATTCTCCATTGCCGGCGTCATTACTCAATCGTGTCAGTGAGAAGTTCCAACAGCAACAAATGGCACAACAACAGCAGATGGACCCCGAGCAGGAAATGAAGTTGCAGGAAAAGCAGCAAGATATTGCGGCTAAAAGTCAGATGCAACAGATGGATTTACAAGGCAAGCAGATTGAATTGGTTATGCGTCAAAAGAGAGCAGAATTGGAAGCGGAATTGATGCAACAGAAGCATGAGCTTGAACGGGAGCGTATTCTTAATGAACGAGCGCAAAATCAAATCATGCGTGAAAGAGCGGCAACATACAGAGGAAGAAGCATTTGAGAGAGGTTAGAGAATGAATGCAGAAATGAATGAAGCTATGAATGAAGATTACAGAGTTGGAGCACCGGTCTTTGATGATGAGAGCTCTTTTGATGCCGGCACTTATGATGGTGAAACGATTGATAATGATGATGTCACCTCTCCAGAGCCGGTTGTGCAGTCCGTTGAAAAGCCTTCAGAGATTGTTCCTAATTTAGAACAGCAGCGTATGGAGCAACAAGCCAAACAAGCTCGTGAAGCGCTTGTCAAGCTTTATGAACCCCAATCCCAGACGCCAATGGTTGAAGGTGAAAATGCACCCCCAGACCTACGTGAGGACCCTGTTCGTTTAGTGGCGTGGATGCTAGATAAGATTCAAAAGCAAGATGCGTATATTAGGGAACAGAAAGAAGCGCTAAGACAAGCTGAGGAACAGCAGCAGCATGATATACGTCTTGGTCAGTTTTTCAACAATTCTGTTAAGTCGTTTCAAAATAAATCCAGTGATTTTGGTGATGCGGCAAATTTTCTTTATGAGAAGCGTGCGAAGGAATTGAGTTCTTGGTCGTCACTTTATCCTGAGTATGCAGATCCAAACACAATTTCTGAGATCATAAGGAATGAATTGCGTACGATTGTAGCGACTTGTGCACAAAGAGATCTCAATCCGGCAGAAGAGATTTATAGAATAGCGCAAAATCTTGGCTATCAGAACCAAGGGGTTCAAGCGAATAATCAAGTAGCAGAACTTCAAAGCCGGCAGAATTCTGCGAGAACCTTAACGGCATCTGGTGGAGGGGGCGTGACGGGTCCTATGACTTTAGCAAGCATTGATAGGATGTCAGAAGAAGAATTTGACGCTTGGATATCAAATCCGAAAAATAAAGCAATTTTTCGGCAATTGCATGGTGCTGGTAACGGGTATTAAGAGTGCATTTTTATAGAAATTAGCCTGTTTTATGCAGGGTTATGGTCCGGCTTTTAAGCCGGTTTTTTTTACAGCAAAGAAAGGTAAAATCAATGGCATTAACAACAGTTAGAGCAGATGATCCTCATGCGATAAGCACGTGGTCAAAATTATTAAATACAGAAGTTTCAAAGGCGATACCTATTGCCCCCCTTATAGGCAGGGGTTCAAACAGCATTATTCAACTTAAAACTGAAACACAGAAGGGCAGAGGGGATTGTGTTACATTTAGCTTACGTACACAGCTTTTGGGACGGGGTGTTACCTCAGGACAGACGCTTGAGGGGAATGAAGAGGCATTACAATTCCTTCATGACAGACTATATATTGACGAACTTTCGCATGCAGTTCGTGTAGAAAATGAAGGTAGTATAGCGCAACAACGTACAACGTTTGATTTGCGTGACGAAGCAAAAGATGGCTTAGTTGATTGGTATGCAGATCGCTTAAGCTTGATGTTTTTCATTCAAGCTTGCGGATATACAGCAAGGACAATCTCTTTTGAAGATCGGATGATAGATATCGAGAATGTGCATTATGGATTTAATGAACCTCTGGCACCAAGCAGTAAGCGAATTATCCGTCCAGATGGTAAAACCAAGGATGAAGAGCTAAGTGAAGCGCCAAAACACAGCTTTAGTTTGAAGCTTATTGACGAAGCTGTAAAAATGGCGAAACTTGCTAATCCCAAAATTCGACCAGTACGTGTGAATGGGGAGAGTGTTTATGTTCTCTATTTGCATCCAACACAAGTGATGCAATTGCGTACCAATACAGAGACTGGTCAGTGGCTTGATATTCAGAAAGCTGCTTACACAGGTTCGCGCGCGAAGAACCCGATTTTTGATGGTTCACTAGGTATGTATAATGGTGTGATTTTACGTGAATCTGAACATGTCACCCATGGGGTAAAATCTACCGATCATACAGCGAAAAAAAGTGTGCGTCGTGCTGTTTTTCTTGGAGCACAAAGTATCGTTATGGCTTTTGGAAATAATCGCAATGTCAATCGCTATAAATTGGTGGAAGAGCATTTCGACTATCAACGTTACTATGGTTTGTCTGCGAAAACACTGATTGGCATGAAGAAAACCCGTTTCAAATTTCCAAATAGCTCTCAAGCAGCGCAAGATTTTGGAACGATTGTTATCCCCACCTACAGTGGTGAACCTGATAATTAATCATAGGGAGGAAACAAGACATGGCAGATCAATTACCACCTCCATTACAGGGAAGAAATCTTCACACCCAACAGGTGAGTTTCTTACGTTTGAATATCTCGCATAAAGATAAGCATCTTACGGAAAAAATCGGAATTTTGCCTCGTGGCGCTTTGATCACTTCGATGAAGGCTTTTGTCAAGACCGCGTTTTCTGAGACAAAATTAAAGATAGGTAGCACCTATGGCGGCAATGAGTTTAGTGAAAAAGACATCAAAGCCCAAGGCACGCAAGATTTTACGCCAACAGATCAAAAGTCTTTTGTTGCAGATGATAAGGAGATGACCCTTTATGCAACACGGGATAAAACAACTGCGGCTGGTGAATGTATTGTGGTTGTGCAATTCGCAACAAATCATTGAGGGGATAAGACATGGCAGATTATTTACCACAGCCCTTGCAAGGGAGAAATCTTCATACCCAGCAGGTAAGCTTTTTGCGGCTTAATTTTAGCTATGAAGATAAAGAAAACGCTATGAGAATAGGCACGCTACCTCGTGGTGCTTTGATTACTTCAATTAAAGTGTTTGTGAAGACAGCATTTTCGGACACAAAGGTCAAAATAGGCAGCACTGCTGGAGGGACTGAGTTTGGTGAAGCGGAAATCAAACAACAGGCAGTAAAAGAGGTTAAGCCCACCAATCAGAAGGAATTTGTCCCTTATGATGAAGAGCTTACTCTCTATGCTAAAGCGGATAAAACAGTACAAGCTGGTCAAGCAAGTATAGTCGTTGAATTTGTAACCAATCACTGAAATTGAGGGGAGAGATTTATTAACTCCCTCTCAGTTTATGAAGTAGAAGACTGTACAGAGAGTTGCAAATTAAGGGCAGATAAGACAGCGACTAAGGTAGAAAGTTTAGGGTCACCAGTCTTACTTAAAGAGCGGTATAATCCACTGCGTTCGCGATTGGTTTCTTTTGCTAAGGCACTCATATTTTGTGCTCTAGCAACAATACCAAGGGCATCCGCTATATGAGAGGCATCACCGGTTTTAAAGGCTTCATTAAGAAATGCTTGTTGTACCTCAATGTCTTCAAGATATTCTTCTGGTTTAAAGGGGGTTATTTTCATCACTGTACTCCTCTTTTAACTTTAATGCTTGTTCAATATCTTTTTTCTGCGTTGATTTATCTCCACCACATAACAAAAGGATAAAATCAGAGCCTTTTTGGGTAAAATAAATTCGGTAACCAGCACCATAGTGGATACGTAATTCACCTATACCATTAAAGAATTTAACATCACCGAAAAGACCCTGTTTTAAGCGGACAATACGTTGAAGAATAATAGCCTTAACGCTTTTATCTTTAAGTTTCTTAAGCCAAGTATCAAATTCTATCGTTTTATGAATGAATACCATTTGAGTACTATACTACACAAAATATATAATATCAATAGTTATAATTTTTACTGAAAGGTATTTTGATGACACGTCATTATATTCGGGTTAAGACCGGAGGACCGATACCTGTAAAGCGAGATGTTTATCGTCATAAGAGAACACTTTCGCACTTAGTGTCGGTTATTCAAGATGAGATTGATGACATAGCCGATGAGTATGTTCAACAAATCCAAGAAAGCATTTTTGCAGCCATTCGTTTTTGTGAACGAGAGACTTTTTACTTTAACGAAAGCCGTGATGTGGTGTTTGAGACACGGGCGGGACAAGGTGTTTATGATGCAAGCACTACCCGCCCTATTGAAACAGCTGTTAAAATAAAAAACGTTTATCTAAGCTCTGATCAACATCATAAGTTTGCATTGGAGTGTAAGGACCATGTTTCTTTAGAGCCTTTGTTATCATCAGAGCAGCAAGGAACGCCGGTTTGTTACAGTTATTTTGATAGGAAATTACATCTTTATCCCACGCCGGATAGAGCCTATCAGATTCAACTAATTCTCTCTCCATTGCGTTTATCAGAGATAGATAGTGTCGATGAGGAGCACCCATGGTTTGTGCACGCGTTTGATTTGATTAAGGCGCGTGCAAAATACGAACTTTACAAGAATATCTTGAAAGACCCCGATTGTGCAACGGCAGCTTACAATGACTTTAACGAACAGTTGCATGAATTGCGTGCAGAGACGTCTCAACGTCATAACGTGACCAGAATAATACCAACGGATTTCTAATATGGTTTATTTTCCAGTAGCCGATTACAGACCAGATGTTGCGGTTGTCAACGGTAGCTTTACGGATAGCCTTGTGAATGTTTTACCAGCAGATGGCGGTTACATACCCATGCCTAGTGCAATGGTTGTGTCTCATGCTTTGGAAGAAAAGCCCTTGGGTTCAATCGCCTTTAGAAGTGGCAATGGTGTTAAGATAATCGTAGGAGGCAAGCAAAAGCTTTACAGTTATGATAGTCAAACCAAAGGTTGGAAGGACATTAGCCAAAGTGGTGTGACCTATCAAGCAAATGAAGAGAATAAATGGTCGTTTGCTCTTTTTAAAAACATGGTTATTGCGGTGAATAAAAATGATAAACCGCAAGTTTTCAAGGTCCTTAGTTCTGAACGGTTTGAAGATTTAGAAGGAAATCCACCGAAAGCGGGATTGGTCAAAATTTGGGGACCTTTTGTTTGTTTGATGCAATTGACAGATAATCCCAATCGCATTCATTGGTCTGGAGAAGGCGATGAAACTCTATGGGAGACTCAATATAATGTTAGTGGTTATATGGATTTCCAAGATGGAGAATACGTTCAGGGGGCAACAGAAACAACCAATCCCCTTATTTTTCTTCGTTCTGCTATTTATGCTGGTTCTTTGACGTTAGGTTCCAAGAGCCCGTTTGCTTTTCAAAAGATCCAAGACAAGCGTGGAGCGCGCAGTGCAGCCTCTATAGCGTGTCGAGGGAGTGATGCTTTTTTTGCGAGTGATGGTGGCTTTTATCAGATCAGTGCTGATGGTCAACTTTTGCCGATAGGCTTTGAGAAGGTTGATAGAACGGTTTTTAAAATCTTTGATAAGTTTGCTCTTGATGAGATGCAAGGGGTTATAGATCCCATTGATAACCGGATTTACTGGTCCTTAAAGAGAGGCAATAACGAGCAAACGACCTTTGTCTATGATTGGGGATTGCAGAAATGGTCGACGCTACAAGGGAAGCCTTTCACGTTCTTTCCAGTGTTTACGACAGGTTATACTTTAGAACAGTTAGATGAGATCTCGATCAATCTTGAGTCCTTGCCGGCTTCTTTAGACAGCCCTCGTTGGCAAAGTGGCGCGCCAATGCTTGGTGCTTTTGATGATAACAATCGGCTTGTTATGTTTACGGGAGCACCGATGGAGGCAACGGTTGTTTCGCAAGAAATGGGGGCACCAGATGGAAGTTTTAACTTTATCACGAAGATGTTTGCTGAAGTTGATACGACGGAAGGTCTTTTAAGCATAGGAGAGCGTCGGCTTCGCAATCATCAGACGCCGATTACATGGCACCAAGAGAGGGCATGTTCATATGTCACGGGTGCTTATCATGGTCGTTCGCGCAATCGTTATCACCGCTTTAAATTGCGCATTCCTGAAGGTGTTCATTGGAACCAAATCACAGGATTTAATGTGGATTTACGTCCTTTAGGCAGAGGGTAATGGCAAAAGTCTTTTTGACCACGTCTTGGGATATGGAGCGTATAGCGCCTTATCTGGAAGACATCATTGCATCCTTTAGAGAGTATGTAGAGCGTTTCAAACATGAAATCACGTTGCAGGAACTGATTGAAGCGATTTGCAGTGGCAAGAAACAGTTATGGCTTGTTTTGGATGACGACGAGCGCTTTTTAGCGGCATTCACGACCCAGATACAGCAGACAGTTTTAGGAAAGAAGCGCGCACTGATTTGTGAATGTAGTGGGAAGGGCGTTCTTGATCAAGTTGATAATTTGAAATTTGTAGAGGATTGGGCGCGTGAGAATGGTGCTTCTGAAATGGAGATCTTGGGTCGTTTAGGTTGGAAGCGTGCACTAACCAAGCAAGGCTATAGCATAGGTATGCTTTATTATAGGAAGGAATTGTGACATGGGGAGCAGTAGACCAGCAACGACAGAACAGAAGCAGGTGCAGACAAGCGCCCCTCCTACTTGGACAAGGTATTGATTTATAATGATAATTCACTGTTTTGTATGTTGAATGAGAGTCCCGAATAACGTAGGATTCTCTCGTTTCAAATCTGTTTATCTTGAATCAATCAAAACCACTCATTTGCACATAACAAGTGGGATGAGTGTATGGATAAAAACTGTATAAGAAAGGACTAAAAATGGCTCTTATGAACCGTCTTAATGCAAGGGCTGTCGCAACATTGGGAGCTGGCAAATATA
>NZ_JBHIOD010000035.1:0-151397 GCF_042195355.1 Bartonella sp. CL266QHHD | reverse complement strand
TTGAATACTAAACACTTGGCAACCGTTATTGGCTCCCAATGCGCTCACACGGCAGCCACTCACGATATAATGTCCATGGGCGCGGTCGTACGTCGCAATGGCTTGCATGGCGGGTTCAAGCAGTGATGGGGATTTTTGATCAATCAGAACACCATCTTGCAAGATATAAACGGGAAAGAAAGCCCCTTGCTGCTCATCCTCTTTTAGTGCCCAAACAAGCTGTGCTGTTTCGCGTGCGGCACCAGGCTCTCCTTCTGCCAATGTGCCAGGGACTTGCCCCAACAACTCTGGATCATCCTCATGGNCTTGAATACTAAACACTTGGCAACCGTTATTGGCTCCCAATGCGCTCACACGGCAGCCACTCACGATATAATGTCCATGGGCACGGTCGTACGTCGCAATGGCTTGCATGGCAGGTTCAAGGAGTGAGGGTGATTTTTGATCAATCAGAACACCATCTTGCAAGATATAAACGGGAAAGAAAGTGCCATTCTGCTCATCCTCTTTTAGTGCCCAAACAAGCTGTGCTGTTTCGCGTGCGGCACCAGGCTCTCCTTCTGCCAATGTGCCAGGGACTTGCCCCAATAGCTCTGGATCATCCTCATGGGTTATCCATTTTTTTTGCAGCTTCACACCAATTTCCAAGCGCCCAATCATGGCAACATTGTTGAGTACAGCGGGTGCAACGGGGAAAATATCGCCTGCGATATAAATTTTACCATCCGTTAAAGTGACGGTCCTTGTCNCATTGTTGAGTACAGCTTCAGAGACTGGGAAGATATCACCAGCAATATAAATCTTGCCATCCGTTAAAGTGACGGTCCTTGTCTCTTTGTTGACAAAAGCATCAGCGCGTTCAACGCGGTCTCCTTCTTGTGCCACAAGGCGCCCCAAACGGTCATGCCGTCCCCTTATAATGGTTTGAACTTCATTCAATTCACCACTTTGAATAAAGGGACGCGTGCCATAAAAGACAACGCTTTGTTGTTCCTCTTTGCCGCGAGATCTGTCAATTGCAAAGGGTAAACCACTTTCATGCTTCATATTAAAACCTCAATAAAATCTTGAATTGTTCGCGAACATCGGCACGCAAAGGAATATTGATGGGTGTTTTGAGTATCTCTACACCACCATTCAGTTCATTGACGTCACACCAAAGCTTTCCAAGGGGGACATCTTGTTTGGGAATGCCGTGAACGAGAATAGAAACAAATGCTGCTTGTTTCCCATCAACATCGTGAAAGTCTGTGCGTGCTGCCAGAAAAAGCGCCGTGCCCATCGAGGAGGGCTGGAACCTGACGCCACAATGGCTGTACACACCATCCAAAGCTTGTTCGACAGGNGGGGGATATCAAGGGGGACATCTTGTTTGGGAATGCCGTGAACGAGAATGGAAACAAAAGCTGCTTGTTTCCCGTCAACATCGTGAAAGTCTGTGCGTGCTGCCAGAAAAAGCGCCGTGCCCATCGAGGAGGGCTGGAACCTGCCGCCACAATGGCTGTAAACACCATCCAAAGCTTGTTCGACAGGCGCTACAGCATNGCTGCTTGTTTCCCATCAACATCGTGAAAGTCTGTGCGTGCTGCCAGAAAAAGCGCCGTGCCCATCGAGGAGGGCTGGAACCTGACGCCACAATGGCTGTACACACCATCCAAAGCTTGTTCGACAGGCGCTACAGCATAGCATCTGCGATACCCAATCACGCTATTTTGGCTGTCTCTTAACACGAGATAAAGCGTGCGGTTGCTAAACCACTCTGCCATGAGTATATCGCGTTCATGTTTTTTGACCGAACACCACGGAAAATTTGCCAAATCCCAAGGGTAATCAATTTGGTTCCAGCTTAACTCCTCGTCAAAGTCATCTATCCAATTGCCAATAAGCCTGCCTTCTTCTTTTGTGAGGGTATGATTGATCTCTGTTGTGCGCCCAAAGGAAAACAAAGTGCCCCCAGCTGTTAAGCGAACACCGCTTTCATACTCCAACATGCTATCATCGAGGCGTGACATATTGCCTTCCATGGCTTGCACATTATAACCATAGGTCCCACGGCGAAAATCAGAGCGCAAACTTTTGGAAAGGTCGGTAATCGCTTCAATGGCTTCAAGGCTTTTGCGTTCAGGCAACTGATCAAAATCAAGTTGAAAGGAATTCCACCATGCTCGCCCCGTCCAGGCGGGTTGAAAGCGTGCCGAAATCCCTAGCCATTCAAGCCCCATCTCTATTGCCGCAAGGGAGCCGCGAATATTTTGCCATGCAAGACCCTGATCAATTAAATCATAAAGGTTAGAGAAATAAGGGTTTAATTCTTGTAAGCCATATTCGTCTATTAAAAAGGGCAACCAAGAAGGCGGACGCGTGATAAATTTCGCGCGAGGTATTTCTTCGAGTGCAGTTTTAACGTGAAGTTCAAGAGCCATTGCTTCTGCAAAACAACGTTCAAACAAGCTCGAATTCGGGGGCAAAAGTGAGGAAAGCATCAATAAGCACGCCCCCGTTCAAACAAAACAATATCCCCTAGTGCGACTGCTTCATCAGGTGCGACCAAAATATCCTCAAAAGGTTGCGTTATGTTCACATGGTGAACGCCCTCAACCATCAAGCGGCTTAGTATCCAACTTAAAGACAAATCACGCCCAAGCCTCCATGCACGCGCCCATTCTGCTCTTAAATTCTGCTCCGCTCTTTCCAAAACAAAGGAGCCTTCATCCGGTAACAACCAAAAATCAGCAGAAACATTGATCATCCGCTGTACCGCGCTTTTCACAAGGATGTGGTCATTGGTCATTTTAACATGGGGGGCATCAAGGGCTGCTTGCACCTTTGCAATTAAAGCCTCATCAGCCACCCCTGAAGGAGCGTCACTAAAAAGCGCAACATGAATAAGCGGACTTTTACCCTCACGATAAACAAAAGCATCTTTGACATGGATATCGCTTGAGAGGGCAAAATATTGGTAACGTGGCGCTGTGCCACCTGTGGAATGTCCTTGTCTATTCAAGCGAATGCGGCGGCGCAAACGCTCATCATCTTCATCCAAAAGGCGCGTGACCCCATGAAAATCCCCCAAATGATCTAAACTTGTTCCATGGGCAAATGTGAGTAAATTATCCCGCGCCACTTCATTAATTCGCTGGCGCAATAGCAACTCTTCATAAGCCGCCGCTTGCAATTGAATGACAACCGGATCATAAGCCGTCTTTTCCACATTATAAGGAATATGATGCGCCGCAAAAAGCTCAGTCAAACGCGTGATCTTTTGCTCTAAAATTGTTTCAACAGAAAGCTCTTCAATAATTTGTGGCAAAGGAATCTGTGAAAAGGATAAAGGTTCAAACTCAGTCATCACCAACCTCTAAATTGATGCTCATTGGCTCTTTGTGTGACCAATCCCCCAAATGCCCATTGGGATAAAAAACACCTGTTAAAACAAAATGGAATGTGCCTTCACGCGTTGCTTTTGTCAGATCAATCCTCTGCAACGAAAACCCAGGCTCTCCACACTCTGGATCATCGAGTGCTTCAACAATTGCTTGATAAAGCTGCATCATCGTCGCAGGGTCAGCATTGGCATCTTGGAATGCTCCAACATCACATCCATAATGACGACGCAAAACCCGTGTCCCAATTCTTGTCGTCAGACATTTACGAAGTGACTGTTGACAATGCGCAAAGCCATACAAGAGAGAGCCATCCTTTTCGCTCATCCCGCACCGCATGCTTTAAGCCCCTTTGCTTGTCTTTGTGGTAGAAACCGTTGGGGCCGCCGCAACAACAGGGGCTGGTTTTTCAGCGATCTGACCAAGCAGCAACGGATATTTAGCCGCCTCCTCACTTAAACAAATTTCTTCACCTTTGCCCAGTGAACGCTTGCCTGCAACAAAATCGGCATTGGTTAAAATAACATAAATGTTCTCACGCATGATAAAACTCCTTTAAAGAGGGGAAGAGGTTGTGGAGGGACCCATTTTGACCCCACCGTGTTTGTGGCTTGCGCCAACAGATTTTTGATTATGCTGTAAATCTTCTGCTTGAATCCGCACACTACCCGTTAATTCAACACGGGTTGCTTGATGAGAAAGCACCAAACCTTTTTCACTCAAATGGATTTGGTTTTCCCCATGGGAGAGAATAAGTTCATCTTTTGTCATTCGCAAAGCGCCACCGGCATAACAGAGCGCCAACTCTTGGAAAGAGCGTGCGGGATTAGGTGCATCCTCACTATAACTATCGCGCACCACCAGAGAGGCAGAACCAATTTCGCCATGGGGATTTAATAACCGCACCGGATCACCAACATGGAGGGGCATATTGCTTGAGAGAGCGCCAGAAGCTTCTTGCGCTTGTAGCCAAGGCGATAAAACTGCTTGTCCATTAGAACCCTGTTCGGAAAGTTTCACCCGCACCCTATGGCCATCAACTTGCACAACCCGCCCGATCATGTGCTGGTTGGCAAGACAGCGTTCAAGCGCATCAAGACGCTTCATGATTTGTCGAAAGGTGTCACTCAACAAATGCGCATCATTCATGGCAACACCTCATCATCACATGAAATCAAACCACTTTTGAGTTGTCCTTCATCACAAAAAATATCATGTCCCAACTGATGCAAATCTTGGTGCCATTCCACCACGCTTATCGATACACCACGCTGCTTAATCGCCGCGGAAATAATCGGTTCAATCTGGACATCACGCGGGGCACTCAAATGCGTTAGCCCCCACAATTGCCCGCTATGACAAAGCACCGCAATGGCTTCTGCTAAAAGCCAACTGGAAACATCACGCTCTTTACCAGTGGTAATAATAAAAGCCCCTAAATGAAGATCAGCACTCATCTGTCCACTTGCTACAGGATTCAAACGGCTTTCTAACACCGCAACCCGTATTGCTGGAGCCACCAGCATCTGTGTTTCAAGTTCTTCTAAATTAAAACGTCCAAATTGACAGCCGCAATCACGCACATCCGGTAAAGCGCCTTTAAGGCTTCTTATCACCGCTTCACGAAACTGATTAATGCGCCCGGCATTTTTAATCGTTTGACTCATGCAAAGACCCTTTCCAGCCAGTCTTCTGTCGCTTTGACAATTTCCACTTTATTGTGCTCTGAAAGCCCCAAATAAGGGCGTGCGGGCATGGTCACTTGATGCACACAAACAAAGCGGTGTGCATTGCCGCTTTTAAGAAAAAAGCGCAGTGTCTTGCCATTTTTCGGGCGAATAACCCCACCCAATTGATGAATCCGCGCATAAACCAACCCAGAGCCCACAATCACCTGTTCTGGTGAAGCTTTCATATCAATGGAGCGTGAAAGCGCCCCACTGGCATAAAGAATGGAGGTGCGGGCATAATTGTTTTTCCACTTCTCTCCTTGGGCAGAATTTTTTTCGCTTTGAATCCGCCGCCTTGTGCTTTCTTGGATGAGACGCCCAACCCCTTGTGCCAAAGTCCCCATCGAGCTATCAGCGCCCTTTTGCAAAAAGGATAAAGCCGCTTCAAGCCCTGTCTCTTTAATCTCAATATGGGTTGCAACAGACATGTTACCTTCCCATCAAACGCGGCTTGGCATGAAAAAAAGCCCCATCACGAACCGGTCCATCTTCGCTCATAATTTTAGGTTCATCTATGCCTAACCCCGCTTTGCCTTCGGCAATACGTTTCAGCAAATCAACCGCCTGTTTGTAACGATCTTCAATGGTCGTGGTCAGCGCCGTATGGCGTATGGCTAAATTATAAACAGCAATATTGACACAGATCATACCCAGAGCCGCCGGCTGTCCAGCAATGGGGACGCAGTAGCGATGAGACAAATGCACATCAATCTCACCACTTGCCTGTTCGAGCGCGCGGGCAATGGCTTGCTCTGAAAAAACTGGTTCAGAACTCTCATCCATCCCACACAAATCATCCAAGAAGTCATCACCCCAGAGCTCTTCAATCAATGTTTTGCTTGCATAAGCCATGTTTAAAAGTTTCCCTTAGACAACTTCTTGCAACAAAACACCGGCATCTTTTGCGGCAACCAATTCACACACACGTTCCCCCACACGCACCCGTTTACCACCCGACAAGCCGATATCTGGATCTTGGATCACTCCAGACAAACGCTCGCCCAACTGGGCGCTAAAGCCCCAACTGATCACCGAACCATCTGCCTGTTGTTTGGTAGGGTCAATATAAAGCAGTGCAATCTTATTGCCCCACACGCGTGCCAATTGTGCCGAACGCCCTTTACGTGCCAAATTCACTTGCGATTCACCAATGAGTAAACGATCGGGGTGTATTTCCATCAGATCAGCAAATTGCGCCTTGGTGACAAAACCATCAGCAGTGCCACCCCCTTTAACGGCTTTAATGATTTTGGGATGACGTTTGAGTTTTGACCAAACAACTTTGCCCATCACAATGGTGTTGGGCGTATAGACGAGACTTTTATCCATCGCCTCATCTAAAGTGGCATAAGGGTCAGATTTCTCATAATCGCTAAATTTATTTTCACCCTTAAGCGTAATCACCCGCTCTGGTGCGTAATTTTCACTTCTTTGCACAAGAGCTGCAACACGCACTTCACGCCCCAATTCTAGCAAATTGGCAAGTCCCTCTACAGCTGTCTTTTCGGGGTTATAACGAGAGCGCTTTTCTGCCCGTGCGCGTGCCGCTGCTTCAATATCTGAATTGGGGATGAGATCATCAAGTCCGTAATCTTTGACACTGGCTTCCCGTTCAAAGGCAGAAAATTCCACCACATTCGGGCGCCCTTTTCGCCCAACCTCAAGTTCAGGCACGGTAAAATTTTCTGCTAAAGGAAATTCACTATATTTAAACACCTCACTTAAAACACAAACGCGTGGCAAAACTCTATCGCCAATAAGAGAACCTGCTGGATTGCGATAACCAATAGCAATAGCGGTGAGTGTTGGATCAATGGGAAAAGGTCTGTTCATTTTATGCCTCGATTAATTAATTTTAAAAGAAATAACATCACCAGCAGAACCATCACTCATGGCAATACCAATGGTGCGATCTGCGGCTTCCGCTTTAATGGCGTGTCCTTTGGGGTCAGAGGTCAAAAAATCACCAAAGGAAACATTGCCTCCACAAACCACTTCGCCCCAACCACATTGGCCAACATCAATCATCTCACCAGCCTTTGCACTCAATAACCCAGCAGTCCCTAATAATTTATCACCCTTACCAGAAGCCGTTGCCACCATTCCGTCACCGCGCGCTGCAACAATGCAATAAGGTGAAATCACATCTCCAGCGCGAAAAGATTTAATCAAAATCATCGTACTCATAATGGGCGCTCCTTTTGCTCGCTAATATACTCAACCGCTTGGCTAATGGTGATGTCGAAGCCTTTTTGCTTCTGCTCTTCCTGATAATGGCGTGCCGCAAGGGCAACCTCTTCTGGAGCAAGCTTTGGTTCTTGCGCTAAGGCACACACTTCTAAAGGGCTTGTTGAGGCAAGCGCCGGCAACTTCTCGACCAAACTTTTAAAATGCTCCATCCCCCCTTCAAGGCTACAGAGCGCACGATATTCCTCGCGAGCAGCCGGCAAAATCTTGCCCTCTTCAATGGTCTTATCTAAAAGACTCTCAATGGCACTGTTTTTTTGCTCTTCTTGCAAAAGCGCTAAATCTTCTCGCGCTTTTGTTAATTGGGCATTTAATTCCACGCGTTCCTTTTCGCGCGCTTTAAGCGTTGCTAAAACCTCATCCGCTTTAGCATCTTCTGCCAGCGATAGTGCACTGGCAATGGCTGTCAAATCCATCATTTTCTCCGTCAAAGTTATAGGGGAAGGCTGTTCACGGCTTAAAGCCGTCATGACAAGGGCTGGACGGTTCACCAAACCAGCACCTGCTAAATTTAAAATTTCACCTTTCTTGGAATGGCGAAACTCAGGCGAAAGATAGCGATATTCTCGGGCAACAATCTTTTTAGCGGCCATATCGGTCCATTTAACACGCCCCCAAATCGCACCATCCCGCTCTGCTAATTCTTCAATCCAGCCACTGGCAGGTGCTTCTAAACCATTTCTCGCACGGTGATGTTGCCCATGCTCATAATCAATCACAAGCGGTCCTTTATTGGCTGCAAAGGCTTTTAAAATAGTTTGCGGGTTATAATGCCATTGTCGTCCATCACGTGCCTTTACATGGGGCGCTTTGGGCAAAAGCTCTACCCATTCAGGCGCTTGGCTAACGGTGGCGTCTTCACATGAAATGTCTTGGCATAAAACGTCTGGACAGAGATCTATTAACGCAGCATGAAATGTTTCTGCATCCCCATCTTTTTGATCTTCGTGAAATTCCTGTTCCATACATTGCCTATTGCTTTACAATTGTCATTGGCAATACAATGCATGAAACTTACTCCCACCATAAGTCTGACACTGTCAGTCAAAAGAGCATTTCTCAAAAAAGCACTCTTTTCCCTATTCTTCTCCTTGTGAGAGAAACCCCCGTGCCAAACCATCCCATAAAATCGTTTTCAAAGGCACTTCAAAGACGATAGAGCGCCGTTGTGAAGTGAGAGGTACAATTTATCGCCTTATACAAAAAAAGCCTCTCTCAAGCCGTTTTTTTTAAGATTGCTTTTTGGCTTAAAAACATTATATCATTGGAGGTAAGGCGTGAGCCAGTTTTGCCAGGACGGTTTTACCGGATCTGCGAGGAGTTGACCGCCCTCCACGCCTTCTCTTTTTCTCACGCATCGACTCTCTTCACAAAAGCCAACATGGTTTTTCTCAAGTCGTTTTTTTAAAGATTGCTTTTAAACTTTTAAACTGTTACTTCTATCCACGAGGCGTGAGCCAGTTATACCAGGACGGTTTTACCGGATCTGCGAGGAGTTGACCGCCCTCCACGCCTTCTCTTTTTCCTCGCCTCTTTTCCGTTAAGAACACAAGACTTTCTTCCTGTTGTTCTCTTTACAACAACCTCTCGCCCTTTTTTTCAGCCGCATCCAATAAGCGTCCAATTTCTCTAGAACTTTTTTTATGCATGGAGGTCAACCACCATTCTTGTTTGCTTGCCACAAATTTAACCGCTAAGCGCCACCATACCCCATCATTTTCACCCAAAAACACAACGCTCGGTACACCTTTTCGCCTGATAATTCCATGGGGGCGAATGAGTGTTTGAATGGCGCCTCGAAAATCATCCAAGCGAAGATCACGCGCTTGATGCTCTAACAAAATATGTTTCACACTGTCTGCGGATAAGCGAATAAGAGAATTTTCCGCTGCAAAAACATCACCCACCTTTTGTGGTATCGGTGCAATGGGTATAAACCCGCGAGGCATCCGTCCTTCAAACATGGCTTCCAAAAGTGGTGAACCCACAATATCTTCAATGGCAATGCGTTTGTCATTGTCCCCCATCACAGAGACTTTATCACTCAAAAAACGGCTTAAATTTTGCGCCCGATGTTTCCCAGGATTAGAATGCCAACCAGGATCAATCCCCTTTGGTATCTTCTCAACTTTCCCCGTTCGCTTATTGTGCCAAACCTGCTTTTCAACATGAAGTGGCTCTGCCCCCTCTTCATAGCCTAAATCTTCTGCTTCATAACGGCTTACCTGTCGCACACTGCATTTACACCGCCAACCATTGGGCGGATAAAGCCAATCCCAAACCGGATCATCAACAGGTGCGGTAAACCCCACCCAACTTTCATGTTCTAAACGCTTATGTTCTGAACTTGACAAAGCATAGGTGAGATAGGGCAAAAATTCTTTATTATTTTGTGTGCGCTCCCACTCACCTGCCGCATGCGCACTCATGGTATTGGCCCAATAGACCGTTTCTAAACGCCGTGGGCTGCCCAATTGTACCACGCTCTTTTCACCAGTTTTGGGGTCAATGCTGGTCTTTTTACCCCACCAACCCTTTTCCTGTAAAATCGGCATCAAATTTTTTTGAAAATTTTGAAAAGGAACTTGATGCTTTATGGCTTCTCCAACCGCTCGCTTAAAATCCTCCAAAATGTCATAGCCTAGCGATTTTGCCACCGTAAAGGAAAAGGCATGTTCTTCTGGTGCTATATCACGCCAATCAAAGCTTGGAACAAGTGCCTTGGCTTCAAAATAACGGGTGACCTCTTTAGGGGCGGTTTTAAAAAGTTCCTCAGCCATGATACCCAAGCCCACGTGCAATCATTTGTACTTTTGCCAAGCGCGCTGCTAATGCGTGATGATCCATCTCACCTAGCAATTCATCTAAGCCTTTTAGGATATCCTCATAACTTTTTGCTTCTCTCACAAGCTTTTTAAAAGGCTCTAAAAGGGGTTCTAAATCCTCTTCCCAGTCACTTAAAGCTTCTTGTGAAAGCCGGTCCAATTCGTCGTGATGTTTCCCACCCTTCTCTTTTGCACCCTTGCTCTCTCTTGTCACAGAAACATCAAAAACACCTCCACAATCAGCACAAACATGAGCCTTTTCTCCCCTCTCATCATCAAGCGCATTATCAGGAGCCTTTAAAACATCCTCTTCCTTTTTTGGTTGCGAAAAACCAATCTTATTGCGCACTTCTTGCGCCCCAACACGCAAACCTAAAGGCACAAGTTTTTCCAGCGCATCACTAATCGCTTTAATGTCTTCATTTTCCGAAATCGGCCAATAGACAAGGGGAGCGCGCTCTTGGCGCCCAAAATTAATCTCAACAAAGGGCACAATTAAATCACGATTAGCCGTTAAAGCTAATTGGCGTGCATCAGCTCTGGCAATATCATGGCGCACATTTTCATGAATGCGCGCTTGCGAAAAAGACGCACCATCATCCGTCGTCATGGTTTGCCCCAACACACCTTTAGAAATTTGTCGATCTAAATATTCCGCCTTAGAAGCAAACACCGCATTGCCACTGCCCCCTGCCGCTTCAATAAATTCAATCTCCATTTCTTTGGGAATAATCGCTGCCGCATCACTGGATAAATCACGCACCGCTTGAATGAGAACCCGTCGCTCCTCATGAGAAGAGCTTGCCCCATATTTACCCACACGCAAAGGCATGCCATAAACTTCTAAAAATGCCATCCAATCTTTTAAGGTATAAGATTTAAACAAAAAAGCCCAAGCTGCAAGCCGCGCAAGCCCAGAACGAATAGGCAAACCGCTTTTCAACTTGGGTCTGTGAATAGAAAATTTATAAGCAGGCAATTCACTTCCATTAAAAGACCCCTCTTCTTTTAAACGCAAATGAAAACCATCCCGTCGATCCAATTGAAAAAACCGCTGGTCACGCCATTTCCAAGCAACCGGCCACCATTCCTTGGCACTCTTGTCCCACAAAGTTTCAACAACCGCATAGCCTTTTCCCAAAGCATCTAACAAATCCGTGACATAATCATCAACAAAGGTAGGCGCACTAATCACTTCCCGCACCGCATCTGCTATCTTTTTGTCCTGTGCACTGTTGCTTGCGGCAATCACTCCAGGCTCCACCCCTGTAAGGGCATTTTTACGCATGCCAAGCACAGCACGATAATGCAAATCACGCTCTTCCATATCATCGGCAAGTTGGAAAAACTGCTCTGGATGCCCCTGTGCTGCCTGTTGCAAAATATCAGCAAGTTGCAGAGGGGTCAGACCACTGACAATGGTTTGTGACCATACATCACGAACACCGCCAACGGTAGGGCTTGCAACTTCTCGCTCCAACCCTTTGATATTAAGCGCCCTGCCCCACTGATCTAAAAGTTTTACCATCTCATCATCCCATCAATAAATCTTTGATCGCATTGTTGAAAAAAAAGGCGTTGAAAAGAGCGAGCTTTCATCAAAACGATAAGCCTCTCTCACAGGGGTATAATCATAAATTTCAGGAGTTTGGCGGCTGGCAAAATAAGCCAAAGCGCAAGCAATCGCGCTATCACCATGGCGCATAAAACCGTCACTGCCTTTAAAACGATGATTGTCTGGAATTTTCACAATGCCATTGACATAAGCAAGCGCTTGATGATCGGCAACAATGTCACTATCGCGCGGCAAAACAATGGACCCATCCCCAAAAGCTTCTAAATAAGCCGGCATTTCCTTGCCATACCAACTTTGTGACAAGGGCACTTCCTTCACAAGAGCTCCATAACGTTGCGCCGCTTTTTCAGCTAAATAAGCCCCATTGCCCCGCGCATCTAACGCGCCGCCCATCAAACGCGGCAAACCATTCACCCCATAAAATAAAATCTCTCTTTGTTGATCAAACGGCGTATTGCGCAATTCCACCATAAACCGGACACGGCGCACCAAATCTTGTCCCACCTCCATCACCACAATCGATGTCGCATCGCCACTCCGCGCAAAATCAACACCAAAAACATGTTGGCGCCGCCGGTCAAGCCCAATATGAAGAGGTTTTATATGTTTCTCACACCAAGCAAAAGCAGTTTGACTTCGTTGATAATCCGATTGATTTTTAAAATTATCCACACAAGCAAAACGCAACACCGCAATATCTGGCGCACAACAATTTTCAATCTGTAAGCGTGTTAAAGCAGCCCCTTCTTGATCGGCTGGTATGGCATCTAATTCTTGGCGCATAGCAGCCAAACGCACCCCATAAGACGCGCGAATTTGATCTTCCCATTGTTGCTCAGACGCTAAACTCCACACCTCCCCCTTCATGGCACAAACTCGTTTAAACAAGCCATTTTTAACAGCGACACCAAAGGGGTAACAATGCACCGAAAAAGGCACTTTTCCTGCTCGCGCCTCACGGATCAGTTCATTGAAAGGATTGAGCACACCATTATGGGTGGAGATCACACGGATTTTTCCTCCCCAAATCAACAAAGCATTGACTGCATCCAAAACAGAGCGCACATCTTGATGAAAAGCCGCCTCGTCAATCACTACAATGCCCTGTAACCCCCGAATGTTTTCAGGGCGGCTAGAAAGCGCCTCAACCCGAAACCCCGAAGCAAAACGCACCCGATAAGCAGAGATATATTTCGTTGAACCATCCGCCCTTTGATCAGAGAATAAAAATTCCTCCACATCCCCACTATTACGAGTGATTGCCCTTGCAAAATTGCTCACATAACCAATAAATTCACGTCCCTTTTCTTTGGTGTCTCCAATATAAAAAACATTATCGCCACCAGCCTTAAGCGTTGCTGCCGCAATAAGGGTATCATCCAAAGCTTCCGCAAAAGTAATGCCGGTCCGCCGCCCCTTTTCAACCAATTTTAATGGGGACTTATCTTCTATCCATGCCCGTTGATGCGCCATCAAAACGCCTTCCGCTAAGGGATCACTCTCTTTGGGAAAAGTACTTCTCTGCCAAATGTCATAGGTATTCTGATGTTCACAGCCATGACTTTTAAAAGCAATCTGTTCAGAAAAATTTTGCCCTTCAGCCATGTTTTACCCCCAACACCTGCGCACGAATAGCTCGCGCTGTTTCTTCTGAGAGCCCCGCCGCTGCTGCTGCTGCGTCAACCGCTTTGCTTGCTTTGCTGGTAAAATCCTTCTCTAATCTTTGCCGTCTGGTGGTCGACAAATGTTCAGCCGCCAACACGCCTTTAAGCGCATTGGCCAATTCTTGTGCTGCCTTTGGCGAAAGGTTTTTCCCACTGCTCAACGTTGAAAAAATCAACTCCTTAATCGCTGCTGCCGTCAAAAGAGTGATATTATCAGAAGCTTTAGCATCAAAGCGCTTGGAGAGGCTTGCGGCAATTTCTCTTGTCTGTTCTAGGCGCCGTGACATCACGGCTAGCCGCAAAGAATAACGATTAAAACTGGAAAAAGAGGGAATAGAAAAGCTGAGACCCGTTTCCTTTCGTAAAGCCTTCAAAGCCGCTTTAAACTCACCATAAATAGCCATTTGTGTCTTCTCACGCCCATTTAAAGCCTCAGCAGCAGCAGCAATAATTTGATCACAAGCTTGCGGCAATAAATCAATCGCCGTTAAACGTCCACGCCCGACCTTGCGCATCCTTCACCTCGTCTTTTATTGATGAACGTTTAGGCCGCTTAATCCCCTCAATGGAAAAGCTCCGGTCTAAATGACGCGCTCCCCGTTCTGTTAACGCCGCAAGAAAAACCGAACCCACACATTTTAAAGTAACAGCACCTTGATCTTCCATCCATGCCAGTTCATTATGCACAAAATCGCGATCGCGTCTGATGCCATAACTGTATAAAAGCCGCTCAATCATCGCACTCGATAAAGTTTCGCTGCGCTCACAAGCAAGCCCTTTTAAAATAATCAACCGCGCTTCTTCACGGATGATTTTATCCATATCTGCTTTCATTTCTTGGCATTCTCCAACAAAAACTCTTGCAAGCGCTCACCAATGGCTGCCACCGGTTGTAATTGTGCAGAAAGCGTGTTGAGACGACCATTCAATTTCTCCATATTCACTTCCAATCTTTGCAGCGCATCACGATCAGGCAAAAAGTCCATCTCTGTTTCTAACTTTTGCACACGCTCTTTAAGCGCCGTGATATCTTTCAGCATTTCCCGCGCACCTGAAGAAAAATAGGCTCTCAAAACCCCACAAATCGCAATAACCGATAACAATAAAGACAACCAGCCATTGGCAACACTGATATCCAAATTCACTTAAAAGTCCCCTCTCTTTTGCCTAAAATCGCCCGCTCCGCAGCTTTTCTGCGCTGTTCACAAATCAATAAAGCAGCACGATCACGCCCCCAATAGTGCACCACTTCGCGCGCATTCAAAGCACGCTCTGGCAATAAAGCTGGGCGGGCACACGCCATGCGAACAACAGGCGGCAACTCAACCGATAAAAAATGATAAGAAAGGCTACCCACCGGCTTGTGTGTTGAGCAAGCGCACACGCTCAAGCCCAATGCCACCGCCAGTAACCGGCAACTTCTCATTGACTTCCTCCATTTTCACAAGCTTTTGTTCCAAAGCCGAAATCACCCCTTGCGCTTGATGCTCAGCTTCCAACGCTGCTTGTCTTTGTCGCTCTTGTACAAGCAGTGCACGTGCTGAAGCCTTGGCAATCTCCAACTGCCAATACAAATCACGCGCCTTTTCCGCCTTTAAAATTTGCGCTTTCATAAAGCCAAAAGTCGCCAACATCACACTGACCAAAAAAAGCAGACCAAAAGACAGTTTTGAAACAGGGCTAAACATTGCTTTTATCTCCCCACCTCGTTATCTCCACCCCATCATAGGAGCGGCTATGCCGCTTATGGGAATGCTTCCTATTGGAAAAATCCAACGAGCCAAAGCCACGATGCACCCCCAGATTGCCAACAATAATCGCCACCATCGAAGGAATAGAAATGCTCGCCATATCAACAATATGCGGAGCCCCCCACAAACCACCAGAAACGAGCAAAAAAATAACCCCCCAAGCAAACCAAAAGGACCACCATAAATAGAGCCTAGAACCACGATAAGAAGGTTTCATGCCTTTACCTCGCCTCCAAGTCCCAAAAGCTTTTTGGCGCGGTTTAAATAGGTCAAACGTTGCACAAGTCCATTCTTGCCCCCATTGATCGCCTTGGTAATCCTCACGACATCATCTTGATCAGCCAGCCTATTCAAGCCTTTCATTTGCCAAAACCAAACAGCAGACCAAAGCGCTGCTGGAAACTTTTCCAGCTCTTGCGGAAATGCTTCACAATCAACCGCTTGTTCATCGACTAAGCGCCAAAACTTCGTAAAACGACGATAATTATTTCGCCCCGTCAACTGGATCAAACCACGCCCCTTAAAGTGCACCCCATCCCCAGGGTTGACATTGCCTAAATCACGCCGCCCCTCATAAGCGCGCCCTGAGGCATATTCACAAACGGTAAAAAAGCCATCACTCTCATGGGCACATTGGCTTAAAAAATGTGCAATACGTAAACGCGTCGTTATCCCGCCATAAGATAATGCTTCAGGCAACACACGTGCCATTTCAACAATAATAAAATCTTGGCGCGCATGATGCGCCAATTTAGGCGCAAGGCGATGAAGAAAAGAGGCATCTATTGAAACCATAACAAACCACTCAATGAATAAAAATCCATTCGCAGTTTATCGGGTCTCACTCCCCCAATATAAGCCTGACACTGTCAGTCAAAACTCTCAATACTCATAAAACTCTGGAAATAATAAACCTTGTGGTTCTTGCAAAGAAATTTTCTTCTTCAAGCGATAGGCTGTGCGCACATGCATACCAGAAACAGCAGACGCTGCATCCACCGACCAACCTTTTTGCAACGCTTTTAGCATTTTTTGCCGCCGTTCAGCATCTCTGCCAAGGGGGATAAGAAGGCGCACACCCGAACCATTAAAACAAAAATGGTTGATGAGTTGCTGCGCCTCTTCAAACCCAACAATTTCAATCAACCAATCCGCACTCTCAAGACGCCCGGGTATATAAACTTCTCGTCCACCAAAAGCCCGCATCATATTCCATGCTGCTTCACTGCCCGCAACATCAGCTATTTCACGCAATAAGGCAGGAAAATCGCTATAGATTTCCTCTTGCATACATGCTTACCCCTCGCTTTTAACACCTTTACGGATTTTCCGCCCCCAAACATTCATCACTTCTCTAAAGTCGCCCCCACTCATCTCACCCAAAGCTTTACCACTTAACGCCATAACACTTTGATGAAAAGCCCCAAGCTCAAACATAGCATCGGGATTCAAACACTTCCATTGGGCACACAAAATGGAAATGCTTGGTTTATTCCTCCATGAATCTTCGCGGTTTTTCCCTTTCCAGTCAACCCCACCCTCACGCTGCAACCAACCTTTCAACGCCTCAATAGCTCTGCATGCATCATCGCTATCGCGTAAAAAGCGAACATGATCAATCCCTGTCTGTCTTTTCACAAAGGCAAGCAACGCCTTGTCTGAACGATCACGAATAATGCCAAGATTCCACCCAGCAATCCAGAGCGCCTGGAGCTTCTTGGCATATTTACCCTCTAAACGCTTCCCATTCGGCTTAAAACCAAACGCTTTCATTTCAGCGATAACCAAGTGCTTTTCTGAAAAATTCAAATCTTTCGCCGATTGCTTGCCTGTTAAGCGATAGAGCAGTGCGCGATAGGTCTCATCATCAAGACCTAACGCGCGTTTTCCCATATGAAGGACAGCTAAAGACATGTTACCTCCCTCATGTCTTCGCCAGATCAATGGTTACAGCACGCCAAGCGCTTTCTAGGCTATCACGCTCATAAAAACGCACATATTCCTTAGATGTCGTCACACGGAATGACTCACGAATAGCACGCATCGCCTCTTTCCAGCGTGGATCATCAATATCCAAACGCAACAGCATAAAGATCTCCCCCCGATTCACCTTGCCTTCTTTATCCGTATTAAAAGCACGCGTAATAATCGCACGGATTTCAGGGCGCGCATCCGCAGACCACTCATTCAAGCACTCATCAAGAAGGCTTTTGGCAATTTGCAATTGTGGTCCAAAATCAACACTTTCCTGTACCTGCACCTTAATGCGTTGCAAACCATCAAAGCTTGTGTAAGTACAATTGCCCTTTTTGCCACGCCGCTCCACACCATATTCTTGCGCAAGCAAGCTATCAAAATCACTCAAATCCGCAATCGTATGGTTGTTAAAACGTGCAATCCTTGCCGATAATTCTTTCGCAAAACCCATAATTTTGCGCACCGTTTCATCCTCTAACAAATCCGCAGGGCGGATCAGGTTTACCGGCACCAAAGCCCCTTTCGCATCCTTCATATAACGCGTACCTTCAAGTTCAATTTGTGGATTCATCACCAACTTCCTCCTTATGTTTTTTGAAACCGACGAAATGGCACAACATCCCCTGAAGAAGGCGCACATCCCGCTTTCAATTGCCAACGACACCGCATAAGCTCATGACCTAAAACGTGGTTATAGCCTGCCAAACGACGCAAATACTCATTCAATTCTCGAACATCTTGTCCATGCAAAAAAATCCCATCCATTTCATGTTTTAACAAGGCAGAGCGCAAAGCAATCAAGCTATCTCTCACCATATAGGGGTTGCGTTCCATCATTTGCTTCCTCCAAAATCCATATAAATCACACGATTGCTCTCATCCGCATCAGAGCCTTCACACTCAGCCAAAACTTCTGAAACTTGGCCTTCCAAAACCGCATCCGCTTCCCCCAAACGGTGAACACTCAACTCCAATTCAAGCAATAACGCCAAATCAACACACAATTTAAGCTGTTCTCCAATATCAAAACCGCATTGATAATCGTCATAAAGACCAACAAGCGTATCGGATAATTCTTTGTCGCATAAAGAGATCATGCCAATTCCTCCACGTCACGGTTTTTCCATGCCGCTTTGACATGTTTCAGGGTCACCTCACACCCATCTCCAAGCGCTGCCATGCGTGCCAACATCATGGTTTTGTCAATTTGCCGCAAAGCACCAGCTTTCAAACCAATTCCCGTCAAAAACTTTATCGCACCAACATCTTCAATCCCCCAATCATGAATGCGCGCTGCAATATCCTCACTATAGGGCTTGCGCCGTTTCAAATGCATCGCCAATCGGCTTTTAATTTGCGCATAAGAGGGACCATTTTGACGATGAACCAACCGTCCAGAGATTTCATCATTGCCAACCAAAGCCAACCCCGTACCATTAATATCAACAAAGTGGCGCAACTGATTAATCGCCTCATCCGTTAAATTTTGCGCTTCATCAACAATCAACAACGTGCCACTGCCCACGCGCTCTAATTTCTTACCAATCGCACGCGTTAAGCGGGTGGGATTATATTCCACCACTTCCAATTCTGCTGCCATATCATTCAAAATACCGTGAACACTGCGCGTATGCGGGCTGGCTGTCACCAAATAAACATGCGGGCGGGTAGAGCGATAATGGCGGCAGGTTTCGGTCTTACCACTGCCCGCATCAAGCGTAATCATCACCATATCCCCCGTACTTTGTGCCAGTGTTAAAGTATCAATAATCTCACTGGCAATTCGATTCCTCTGAAAGGCTGGTTTTTCAGGAATCTTCTCCAAAAACCCCGCCGTTTCCTTTAAAACCTCAACCCATTGTTGAACCTTTGCATTTTGCTTACCCAATTGCCCCGCATAACTGCCCGCATACCATTGCGAAAACGTCCCATCCGGCATGCCTATGCGCCGCGCCACCTCTGCTTTCGACCAATCATTCATTTGTCCCAAAGCTCTCACCGCATCCACAAGCTCATTCCATAAAGCAATGTCATCACTGTTGCGGTTTTGTGCTGTTCCATTAGGCTGGATTTTAGGTCGCGCCCAAGGATTTTTATCGACCGTTGCATTTATCGCGTTTTTCATGTATATTCCCCTCTGTATTGATTTTAGACTATTGATAAGGGGAAGGGCTCCCACCCGCCCCTTATCTTTTGTCTTTAGAATGAACATTTAAAAGCCGTACGCGATACTAAAACGGCTAACCTTGCAAATCCCCTTTCTTTCTCACACATCGGGGAACTTGCTAACTTCACGCTCCTCACCTGATAAGCAAAGACACCTGAAAATTTAATTGTATTGATTTAAACTTTTAAAGGATTAAGACTTCTCCCCCCTTTTCTTTGTTAACGCTTCAACCCCGCACATGGACCTCAACCGGTCCCCTTAAATCCCCCCTCTCTTTTCCTATTTCCTTATTCTATTGCTTGGGAAACTTGATCACCTCACGCCCCTCATCAGAGGCGGAAAGCTTTCTCAAAGCTTTATGCAAGTGTTGACTGAATTCTTCCTCCCCCAAAGCCTCATCATCGTCTGCTTTCAAAGCTAAATTCCCCACATTGTTTGGCATCAAGCGGCTCACCTTTGGCTTTATCGGAAGCTTAGATTTGAACGCTTCATCCTTTTTCTCAAGGCGACCATAAACATCGGCCAAGTGATCAGGCGCAAGCTTTGCCGCTAGCTGTTTTTCTGCTTTAACAGCCTTCACATATTCTTTACGCAAACGCCCATTCAAGCGCGCCGCCTGCTGGTCATAAAAACCTACATCAGAAAGGCATGGTGCCAAACAAAGCAACCGATTGTTCAAATCATAAACCCGTAAATCTTGATGCAAATGATCCGGATCAAAGCGTACAATCACTTTTTTCCCCGCATGCTCATTCAACGCCCGCGCCCAATAACGATTGCCATAAAAATGGATCTCGCCCGTACCCTTTTGCGCACGCAATGCCTCAGAGGTTAAAAGCCATAAAGCCCGTTGTGCTGCCGTTGCTTGCCGAATAATCGTCCCCTCGGCTTGCAAGCTCTCTGTAAAGGTCTCATCAAAACTGCGCCCCGCACAATTAACCGCCTTACGCCCTGCTTGCGCATTGTGTGCCACAATCTGCGCACCAACATGGGCTTTAAACGCTTCAAATCCTATCGCGCGCTTGCCGTAATCTTCAGGCTTGGCATCCGGTTTATTGCCCGTATAAGCCCCCGCACAAAAGGGATGTTTCGAAATCGCTTCTGCCAGATCACGCCATGCCCGCTCAATCGGTTTAGACTGTCCGCTATAAGGGGTGGTCCATTGCAATTGCACCCCCAAACTCGTCAAAAGTCCTTGCGGATCATCCGGCTTAATCTTAAAACGAAAACGGTTTTGCACACCTCCAGAAATCCACTTGCTGGTAAAGGCACGCCCATTATCCAAGGTCATACGCTCCGGTATGCCATAAGCTTCCACCATGTCCCCAATCACCAAACGCACGATTTCCCAAGTCTCAGCATCCGACAGGCGCCACGATAAAATCTTGCCCGAATAAAGATCTTGTATCGCTATCAGATAAAGCCGCACAGGCTTCTCTGTCCAAGGAACGCTCACAAAAACATCCAGCTTATGCCCGTCCATATTCACTGCTTGCAGTGCATGCAAGCTCGAGCGATCACGCCGTTGGGCTGGATAAAGCTTTTTTGCCTTTTCTTCTCCCTCACGCGCTAAAACCACAACCGCTTTGGAAACTTGCGCCTTAAAACGACGCCGCAAAGCCCGCTCAGAAGGAATGGGCTGCCAACCCCGCTCCTGTGCAACCGAAACCATCCGCCGATAACACGCCGAAAAAGCAGGTTTAGAGGGGCGCAAATAATCCGAACAAAAAACCTCCCACGCCCCCTCATGACACGGCGCAAATTGCGAAACATTCTCCTCACCATAACAAGGCGCTAAAGCTGCCAACCAATCAGGGCGCTCATACCCCTCCACCATCTGCCGCCAATTAAAAAGCGACATCCGGCTCACACCAAATTGCACCGCACTCAAACTTGCCGCATCATGCACACCCATACCGGCATGGAGTAAATCTTCCCAAAAGCAAAGTGCCTTCAAACGCTCTTCACAGCGCCTTTTATGCGCCTTGGAAAGCCCCTCATAACGCACCCAAATGCTTGTCTTTTGATCGCTTTTCTCTGTCTTTTCTTCTACACAAACCCCACCAAACCGCACCAACAACGCCGCCCGCGCCCCCTCCGGCAATAAGGAAATGTGAATTTCTACAATAGGTCGAGAAACCCCTTTAACTTTACGTATCAAACCACTTTGATGACGCCATGTGGACGCCAAAATCTTACGCAATCCACCTTTACTTTTCGGCAACCCTGGCAAAGCTGCCTCAGCCAATTCGGCAATAGTAAACCATTCCTTCATGGCTGCCCCCTTTTAATGCGAACCGGCGTTGCGCGCATGGCTTTCAATTGCGCTGCAATCTCCCGCTGTTCCTGCTGAAGCCGCGCAATCTCTGCTAAACGCGCCTCATCTCCTTGCAACAGCAACAATCCATCTTCACTCACCACCTCATCCCAGAGCCAAAATGCCTCTGTCGCCCGCACAAATGCCTTAAACCGTGGCAGGGAAATATCCACCTGCTTACTTTCCGCAACATAAGCATCCAAACTCGCCTTACTTAAACACCCAATCCCTAAATAATGCGCCATACGCTCCGCAATCACACTGCGCTCATGCCGGCATTCTCTCAAAGCCCGCGCCATCGCACGCTTAATGCGCGAGCGAAACCGCCCTAAATCAATCTGCGCAACGGGTTCACGGCAGGGAAAAACCGGCTTTTGGAAAAAATCAAGCTGCCCGCAACCATGCCTCTTCATGACAGCACCTCCCCCGATTGCTTGTTCAAATAATCATAAAACCGCGCCCGTGTCTGTGCATCCGCTCTCTGCCAAACACCCAATAACTGAGCAAAAACCCGCTCTTGTTCATTAATTTGCGGCGGCGTATTAATCCCATTGACCAAATCAACAGCCCGCCGTAAATCCCCCTCAACCTGTTGCAAAGCAATCGCCACCCGCCGTTGCGCAACCGGCTCCATCTTGGCTAATTTTAACAACTGCGCTTGATTATCCGCCAATGCCGTCCCACGCAAAACCGACCGCAACTCCGGCTGTAAATGTTGGGAAATGCGATTGAGGAGTTTCACTGACTCCTTCGATAAACCAATACGATCTGCTACATGTTTGGCAAAGTGCAAACTTTGCATTTTGCCATTCAATTCACCTTCATTTGGCAAAGGGTCAAGTTGACCCTTTGCCACTTTGTCTCCTTCACACCCGATTTTATTGTCATTTGAAGAGGCATTATCACTGATTTGAGCAATAGGGTAAACTTTACCCAATTGCTCTTTTTTGGCTTTATGTTGATTACTACCGTCCCCACCAACCTTAATTTCCCCATACTTCTTTTCCCACAATTCGCGGTAAGTCTGGACAAAAAGCGCACGGTCAATAACAGACAATTCATTGCGAAACAAATTCTCTGCCACTTCTAAAAGCGCAGCATTGTCCTTATCAGCCTGCACCACAACCGCATCAATTTCGCTATAGCCTAAAAGCTCAGCAGCACGAAGCCGATGCGCACCAGCAATAAGCGTGTAATTACCTTCCTTAGCATTGGGGGTATGGCGCACCGTAATCGGATTCATCAATCCCTCCCGCGCCATTGATTGTGCAAGTGCCTTGGCATGCTCATCATCCACAGGGCGTATACGCTCCGGTACCACAATCACATCAAGAGCAAGCTTTTGAAACTGTGCCATCACGCCCCCACCTTTCTGATCTCTTTAAAGAACAAATCCATCGCACGCCCCGCCCATCTTCGATAAGCTTTCGCAAAAACGGGTTCTTCCAAACGCCGGTTAATCACTTGCATAGATAGAGAAATAGAAGTCCGCTGACGTGCCTGTATCGCAACAATACGCCGCCGTGGCACCTCAAACTGATAATGCAAAATATGAATAACAATCTGTCGTGCTAACGCCGCATCAAATAAGCCATGCGGGGGGTCAATAATATACCGGATCGGCAGATGCTTAAATCCACTACTCACGGCTTTTAAAGAACAGGAAAGCATCACCTGTAAACGTTCAACTTCTGAATAAGGATTAACGATATCGTTTCTGACATCTGGGGTCCATAAATTACAAGCAGCAACCATAACCACCCCCTATAAAAACAATATGACCACCATTTAATCGCCAGAACCAACCCATCCAAACGGCTGTTCTATGATGCAACTCTATGCAATTTATCTTGCCTATTTCGTACTGATCTTTAGACATTGATAAACCTTTTTATCTTATGGTATTTAAATTCATGGCAAATGCGCAAAAACGCAAAGCCGTGTAACGAAGTTCAAGCAGCATTACCGCGCAAAGCAGAATGCGCACCCGAATCTGTATTGGCATGTTTTGCTGCTTTAAAAATGCGACGGCGACTTTTGGGGTAGCGGTCGCTAAAAACTTGCTCAACGGGCAAACCGATAAAATCGGCAATAGCACGTTCGGCTTTCTCGTTAGACCGTGTCCAGATATGTTGAACACTGGATGACGAGAGTTGATAAGCTTTCGCGAGCTCCGCCAAGGTCATATTACGGCGGCGTAGCTCGGCTAAAATACTATGGCGATCCCATTTTTGTGTGGTTGTCATAACTTCGCTCCTGCTTCAAACGGATGCTCCCACATCCGTTTTTTGTGGGGTTAATTGTAAAATATCTGCCCTCTATATCGGGCGGTAATAACAGTTAAAACCATTTTACGGGTTTGTCAACCCGCAAAATGGTCTTAATGGGTATTTTTTTGGCACGTTTAGAAACAGAACCTAAAACACCATTGGCAAAACGCCTACGTGAAATAAGACGAATCCTCGGAAACGAAGAACGCGGTGCTTTTGCCAAATCTCTTAATTTGGCAAAAAATACGCTTGCAAATTATGAGCTCGGTATAAATGAGCCACCAGCATCTATCGTAATTGCCTATCACAAAATTTATGGCGTAGACTTTCATTGGCTTCTCACTGGAGAAGGCGAAATGTTTACAGACATGGAAAAGGCGAAAGCAGCTGGTTTTAAACCACAAACTATCCCTGCTGGTCTCATGAAAAAGCTTGGTCGCATAGCTTATACAACCTATCGCGATGCAAATATAAAACTCCCCCCTGAAGATATAGCGGAATTAGCGGCAGAGCTTTGTATAAAGTTGCAAGAGCTTGTTCAAGACATCAACGACATGGAAGAAGTAGAAGCGACTTTCCCTCTTCTTAAAATTCATTTAAAGCGTCAAATAGAAGCTGAAAGAGTACATCTAGAAACTACACAAAATACGGCTTAATGCCTCTTTAAGATAAATGGGGAAATCTCTTTTTAAAATCCTGTAATTTAAAACGAACCTAAATATGAATAAGGAGCATTTTTGGCACGCCCCGAACTAGAACCTAAAACAGAACTAGCAAAACGCCTACGTGAAATAAGACGAATCTATGGAAATGAAGAACGTAGTATCTTTGCGCAACGGCTTAATTTACAACGTGGCACCCTTGCCAATTATGAAATTGGAGCACACGAACCAACATGCTCAACAATTAACGCCTATTATACGGCCTATAACATTAATCCTCATTGGCTCGTTACGGGTGAAGGCGAAATGTTTACAGACATGGAAAAGGCGAAAGCAGCTGGTTTTAAACCACAAACTATCCCTGCTGGACTCATGAAAAAGCTTGGTCGCATAGCTTACACAACCTATCGCGATGCAAATATAAAAATCCCTCCTGAAGATATAGCGGAACTCGCGGCAGAGCTTTGTATAAAGTTGCAAGAGCTTGTTCAAGATATCAACGACACGGAAGAAGTCGAGCTTATTTTACCTCTTTTAAAACTGCATTTAAAGCGTCAAATAGAGGCTGAAAATGCACATCCAGAAACTAAATAAGATATAGCTTAATGCCTCTTTAATATGAAAAATACAGGCGCGTTTCTATTTACATTAAGAAACTTAAATAATGCATTGTTTTTAAATAATTATATTTGAAAAAAAATAGAAACGCGCCATATGGCGCATATCTTTTTTGCTTTTTGGGTCATTTTTGGCTGATTTTGGAGTGAGCTTCACAATTTACCGAAATTTTTTCACAGGGTCTTCAAAGGCGGTTTTCTGGGCTTTCACAGACTTTTTAAAATTTTTCACAGGGTTTTCAAAGACCTTTCAAAGCCTTCTCTCATTTTTACCTTTAAAACGCTCTTTTTTCTAATTTTCACTCTTTTTTACAATTTTAGGTGTCAAAATCTATTTTGACAAAACGCGCATTTAATGCTAAATTTTATACATAAAAACAACAAATTACCACGTATTCCTACCTAATCCCACCTTTTCCCACTTAGTATAAAACCTAGTGTCAAACTACAGCGGGTTTTGTATATTTTGACNCATAAAAACAACAAATTACCACGTATTCCTACCTAATCCCACCTTTTCCCACTTAGTATAAAACCTAGTGTCAAACTACAGCAATGAACGCAAAAAGCAATTGATTCATTTTAAAATAGCACAAATAAGATTACTTTTTTCAAACTACCGCGCCTTTATAAGAGAACACAGCAATTATTTGCATATTATAAATTACGATTTCTTTCATCAGAGATGAATTATTAAGCTCCATCAGCAATGAATCGGTCTCATATATTTTTTTCCAAAGAAAGAATGATTTGTACTCAATAAAGGAATTAAACTTAAAAGCCTGCTCATGAAGCAATCATTTTGAAAAATGAAAGAAACAACAATCAAGGTCATATATTATCTCCATACACCCCACATAACCTCCTCCCCATCCTAAAAGCAAAAAACATAAAACAAGTCTGTAAACACTCCGACGTCTTATCTAACAGGTTGTTCCTCCTGCTAACCACTTCAACGCTTTACAAACAACCTTGCCTTGGATATTCATGACACTGTCATAAAACATTTAATGCATAAAGTTTTGTAGACTTTATATCCTCCCAAACTAATAGTGTTTTACAGTAAAAACAAAGATAACGAGCTAAATTGTTGAGAATCCTGAGAAAGCCTTCAGAAATCATGACATTCTCGCTATTGTATTATGCAGTCACACGCTTTTTTAAAGAGATATCTCTTAAATCCCCCAAGTCTCTTTCACAGTGACTCCCGTAAATGGTAAAAATGAAATCGATTGATCAGCCCCATCTTTATTTATAATAAAAGCCATACCATCATACTATTTTCCAACTCTCAATCTTAGCAACCCCCTTGCCTTTGAAAGAGTTTATAAGAATCATTTTATTTATTTCTCAAATGTCCATTTATACAATAATTTCACATATAACGTGCAAGTGAATACTTTTGATTGATCCGCATAAATAGCTTCAAAATGAAAAAAAATTTCACGATATAATGAACTATTCAATATATAAAACAGTGAGTTATTATTAGACATCAATTTTTAAAATTAAAAGTCATCATTAAAGATAAAACACATCCTATATAAAAATAATTTTATATAAATAAAATCTACTTTTATTCCCATTTTAAAAAATGGGAATAAAGCAAATAAATAATTGCCTCTTACAATAATGATTTTTTTAAGATTTTCAAATAAATCAAAACAGTTAGAGGTTTTCATTTCTAAAAAATGAAAACCTCTAAAGGGTCTTCTTACTTTGACAAGAGTATTTTATAGCTCTTTTCAATTGAGAATAAATCAACAAAAGTAAAAAATCTCCTGTACATGATCTTTTTTCAAGACTTTATCTAAGCAGCCTTCTTAACTGATTTCCGAAAACGAAAAGTCTTTGCACGCTTTGCCACCGCTTTTGCTTTTTTATGCCTCTCATTTTGAGGTGAAGAATTCTTCCGCTGCAACTGTGCGGTATCATCTTTTCGACCTAAAAACTGTTTTTGACGTTTAGATTTTTTAAAACGGCGTTCCTTATCGTTTTCGTTTTCTTTACTTTCTCGCACAATTGGCTTTTCTGGAAACGCTGCAAATTGTTCTGGAACAGCCTCAGCCACCAATTTCATACGAATCAAGCGCTCTATAGCACGCAAGCGGGACCTTTCTATCTTCTCATCAAAAAGCGTAAGTGCTACACCAGATGCGCCATTACGTCCTGTACGACCAATACGATGTACATAACTTTCAGCTTCATCTGGTAAGTCGTAATTAATAACGTGACTTATCCCTGGTATATCAATACCGCGTGCAGCAATATCTGTTGCCACTAGGATCTGCACAGATCTTTCACGAAAAGCTTTTAAAGCAGACTGGCGAGCACCTTGTGATTTATTTCCATGAATTGTTGCGACTAAATATCCTATCTTTTCTAAACTACGTGTGACAGCATCTGCCCCATGTTTAGTTCGAGTAAAAACAATAACCGAATCAAAAGCTGGATTTGTCAAAAGTTTACTTAAAACATTCTTTTTTTCATTCGTAGGAACACAATATAATTTTTGGCAAATCTCTACAGCCGTAGTACCTTGAGGAACAACTTCAATTTTAACCGGATCATTGAGTAAACATTTTGCAAGCACAGCAATTTCTCTCGGCATTGTTGCAGAAAAGAGTGCTGTCTGACGCTCTTGATGCAAAAGCTTTGCAATTTGCTTAACATCATGAATAAACCCCATATCCAACATACGATCTGCTTCATCCAAAATCAAAAAACGAGATTGGGAAAGATCAACACACTTTTCACGAACAAGATCTCTCAAACGCCCTGGAGTCGCTATCAAAACATCCACACCTGCTTCCATACGTTTAATTTGTTTTAAACGTGATACGCCCCCAAAAATAAGACATGTTGAAAGATGTGCTCCTTTCGCCACAGTACGGATCGTTTCATCAATCTGAACAGCAAGTTCACGCGTTGGAGCTAAAATCAAAGCGCGTGCAGTTTTAGGACAGCGTTTATCACCCAAAGCCAAAATCTGACTTAAAATAGGTAAACCAAATGCCAAGGTTTTTCCAGAGCCTGTCTGAGCAACACCTAAAATATCGTGTCCTTTCAACATCACTGGAATAGCTTGTTCTTGTATAGGTTTAGGTTTACTCATCCCAGCAATGAGTAAATTTTTAATCAAAAGAGTAGGTAAACCTAACTTTGTAAAAACATTTTCTTCTTTTATAGGCAAAATAAAATCTTTCCTTAGCTGAAGAACTCAAAAGAAGTAACCATCTGAACTCTTCACTCAAGAATCCGCGCAAGAGAAATCCCTGACATTTTAAATGAAGCAACGCCTAAAAAGCGGCTTGCGCAACTTATGAACACCTTGAAATCAAGATAAAGGCGTATAAACTTCACTTTACAAAAAGCCAACAAACCAGCCTAAATGCCTTCATCTCTATTATCTTTGGATTATGATAAAAAAGCAAGAACTTTACGAAATACATTTATCATGAATAAAAACAATATTTAGATCGTTTACTTTTTGATGATTGTGTCCATCGGTAAATGTACCTTGATAAAATCAGGATAAATCTCGAGAAAAACTGGATTTTGTAAAGTTTTTCGACCGCCATAAATTAAATACCATTGGTTTTTATCAAAAATCGCCAAAGTTTTATATTGAATGATGCGATCCTTCATATCAAGAACTGTTGGAATTAAAGCATACAAAGTACCATTATCAGTTTGTAAATACTCTATATTTTCTTTATCTAAATAATAAGCACCAGAAGGCAACCCCTCAAATTTCCTATGCAACTGTTGAAGAAAATCACTACGTAAAGCACTCTCTGTTGTATTCAATCGATGTGCCATCTCTTTATAAAGCCGCTCAGGCATATAACGAGAAATAGGCATAAAATCCCCATTTTTTATAGCATTATTGACATCAACAACGACTCTTGAAAGTTCAGCTTTTTGTACTATCGTTGGCTGAGATGCTAAACTCTGTTGATTAACAATCAAAAAGAAAAATAGACTCAGCACCAAATAAAAAATAGGTTTCATCATTATACTTCTTGTTTTAGTAAAATTTCAGTTTCTCAAATAACAAAATCAAATAACGTTTGATCATCAGTAATATCACGATAACGCCAACCTAACGTTTGAAATTTTTCCTCTAGAAGACAAAAATTACCGTATTTTTTTGTTTCAATCGCAACCAATACAGAACCAAAGTTTCTCGCTGATTTTTTAAGATATTCAAAACGCACAATATCATCATCTGGTGATAATGTGGAAAGAAAATGACGCAATGCACCAGGATGTTGCGGAAAACTAAAAATAAAATATTTTCTCAACCCTTGGAAACGTAAAGAACGCTCTTTAATTTCTGGCAAACGCTCAAAATCAAAATTACCTCCTGAAATAACGAGAAGAATTTTTTTCCCCTTTAACTCTTGAGGAGGAATACTGTTAAGCGCATCAATCGATAAAGCACCAGCCGGTTCAAGAACCACACCTTCCACATTAAGCATTTCAACCATCGTAGAACAAACGCGGTTTTCAGGAACCGTAATGACAGAATCAGCGGGAAATTTCTTTAGAATTGTATAGTTTAGTGCACCAATTTCAGCCACAGCAGCACCATCTACAAAAGTGTCAATGCTTTCAAGCTTAACGCGTTTTCCACTCTCCAAACAAGCAAGCAAACTTGCAGCTCTTTGCGGCTCAACAAAACGAATCTTTGTTTTCCAACCATATTCATGTAAAAACTTACTCACTCCACTTGCCAAACCACCACCCCCTACCGGCACAATCATCAAATCTGGCTCACTTTCTCCATTGAGTTTTTTCCATTGTAAAGCAGCTTCACAAAGCACTGTTGCCTGCCCTGTAATAATGCGAATATCATCGAAAGGTGGAGCCATTACACCACCGCTCTCCACGACAAAGGATTGCGCAGCTTCATAACATTGATCAAATGTTTCACCAATCAAACGAATATCAATGAATTCTTTGCCAAAAATACGTGTTTTTTCAATTTTTTGTTGTGGCGTTGTCATGGGCATGAAAATCACGCCTTTACGTTTAAAATAACGACAAACAAAAGAAACCCCTTGCGCGTGATTCCCCGCTGAAGCGCAAACAAATGCAGAATCTGGTGATATACAGCTAAGCATTTCTGAAACAAAATTGAAAGCACCACGAATCTTATAAGACCGCACCGGTGTTAAATCTTCACGCTTTAAATAAATTTCTGCATCATACTTTTGACTAAGAAAATCATTTCTTTGAAGTGGTGTTTCAGCAAACACGTGATGCAATCCCACCATAGCTTTTGTGACGTCTTGAATAAATTGACTCATAACACTAATCATTTCACGCTTTATTTACATTATAAAAGCTTTTTCTATCGATAAAGGAAACTATTGTCAGTCAAAATTTCACTAAAAAATGAAAAATGTTTCTTTTGTCATTAATTCTTGATTCAATAAAAGATATAGCTTATGAGAGAACTCACATCGCGGACGTGATGAAAACGGTAAACATAGCAGACTTAAAATCTGCCGGTCGAAGACCTTGCGGGTTCAAGTCCCGCCGTCCGCACCATTGTATCTTAATCTCTCTTATTTTCCAATGATTTATTAAAAATCAACAAAAATTAAAGCACCTTCTAAACCACCTTTCGCAACTTTATTATAACGCTATCAGACGGTACCGCGGTGATGCCAAAATACGAATCATTGCTGCTTTTTGAGGTACCTTTTTAGCACGTTGACCTCCTCCTTGTCTTTTAGGATGGAGAGGCAGTTAATCTTGATCTCCTCATCCTTGAGGATGAAGAAATGAGTCGTGTTTTTAACGTTAAGCAGCTTTCACAACAGAGCTTGGTAAAATTCGCTTAGCTTCTGTTGTAACTGATTTGTAATGCTTAAGCTCTTCTTCAAGGTCATTTGCATCTAACAAACGCCTTATCATCAATCCTAATATTTCTCCAACACCAGCAGCACATTCACACTCTTAACAGGAGTAAGATAATATGAAGAAAAGCGAAATGGGTTAAAAATGACCGTGGCTTTCGTATCCCTGATGATTTCGAATCTGTTTATGATTTCGCAATCAAAGAAGGTTTGCCTCCAAAGCGTGTGAAAGTCGAAATGGCAAAATTTCGAGATTATTGGAAATCTAGAGCACGCAAGGATGCACGCAAAACGGATTGGAAAGCAACGTGGCGCAATTGGGTGCAAAAAGCTATCGAGGATTTAGGGAAAGGAAAAAACTATGGAAAATCACTCTCAAAGGCAAAAAAGCGTTGGTGAACGCATCTCAGACAGCACCCTTGATATCGGGTCTCGAGGTCACTTTAAAACACATTCACGAGATGATAGCTCCGGAGTTTCCTTTGGTTTTGAAGAGTGGCAGTGCATTGACACAACAGCAGGAAACGATTGCCTTAGGTGCTTGTGATCAACTTCACGAATTGTTTTCAATAAAAGCGAGCAAAAAGGACATAGCTAAAGCAATTCGGATGCTTTCGTGTGGTTGAAAAATTTCGCAACAGGCAGATCATGAAGGTATGGCGCTTACCTATGAAATGGTTTTGGAAAGTGTTTCTGCGTGGTCACTGATAAAAACGGTTAAACGGACTTTATGCGATGAGTTAGAAGGTTTATCGGATACGTTTTTTCCAAGCACTCGTGAATTCGTAAGATTATGTCGTGATTTGGAAAATAGTCTTTTGACGAAAGCCAATCTAGTACGCAAGGCTGTTTTGAACACCCGTGAAAAAAGGCTGAAAGAAAAGGCAATGAGAGAGAATTCAAGACCACTCACGTTGGTTGAAAAGCAAAAGCTTGAAGGGATTTTAAATGGTCTTGGGGGAACATTGAAAAACATTGCAGGTTAGTAAACTAGTGAAAATTGCTGATCGTTTTGTGATTGAATGTGCATTTAAATCGACAAAATGGCACCGTACAGAGCAATTTAAAAATTTTATGATAAAAAACCTATCATATAAAACGCTCTGTACGATCAAATTTGAGGCAAATAGACAAATTTGTAAAATTAGGATTAAAGCATGTTCATTTTAAAACATCTATTCTTAAAAAACCGTAAACAGCCAATGCGAAAGAGATTTGCTGCAACGGCGCTGGATATGCACTATGGGGGGACGGAGCAGAGGAGTATTTTTACAACCTCTACGAATATGAAGACGGCACAAGAGAGTGTGCAAAGTTTGATGGTGGTCAGTATTACAAAACACCTAAGAATGCGGATTTTAGTACCAAAGCGCAAGTAAAAGCATGGGTTTACGATGGTACTATTCCGAAAAGCGTTCTCAATTACAAACCTCTTATAGACGAGATAAGCAGAGAGATAAAAAAATATTGACTTTATTCAGAGTATATTGCGTATTGCTCTAAATGCGCTTCTTAAACATTTTACACAAAAGCATAAAAAGCTATTGAATCATGGGCTTTATGTTATATTTTTATATAATATTAGAGAGGGCGTTTTATGCACACAACAAAATTACGTAAAGTTGGAGGATCAGTTATACTCTCTATACCGCCTGCATTGATTGATGTTCTTCATCTTACTGAAAATATGCAAGTGGGTTTGGTTATTGACAATGGATAATTGGTTGTGAAACCACAGATATCGCAAAATTACACTCTTGAAGAATTGTTAGCCCAATGTAATCCTTCAGACGATTTTGCGGATAAAGATGTAGAGTGGTTTGATGCTAAACCTGCTGGCAGAGAGCTCTTGTAATGAAGCGAGGTGAAATTTGGTTTGTATCGCTTGACCCAACTTCTGTTTATGAGAAAAAAGGAACGCGTCCTGTACTGATTGTATCACCGGAGGCGTTTAATCATTTAACAAAACACCCATTGTTTTGCCCATTACGAGTGGAGAAAATTTTGCTAGAACAGCAGATTTTGCTATTTCATTGGTGGGAACAGAGCTGCATACAACAGGTGTGATACGCTGCGACCAACCGCGTGCTTTAGATATAGTAGCGCGTAATGGAAAAAGAATGGAAACTATTCCATATATAATTATGGATGAAGTCTTAGCAAGGTTATCAACATTTCTTACTTGAATTTTTTCTACACTTTTTTATGTTTAAAAACACCAACTTTAGGTAAAAAGTAAAAAAGCATAAGATCATGATTTTTTCTGTTGACAATCGGCTAATCAATTTTTCACAGAATAAAAATCAATAATTGACTAATGATGTCATTAATTATGACTCAAAAGGAGCCATAATGAAAGCTGTCATCACTAAGCCAATGTGTGTTGTTGGCGACAATAAAAGCACTGTTCGCTTTGAACCATCAACACCCAATAATCCATTTGTTGAAGTTTCCAATCAAGTCTACGCACGTCTCAAGCGCGCCAATGCTGCAAAACTTTTTGTTGAGGTCAAAACAACAGCAAAACCTGACAAGGCAGTTGAACAAATTAAGCAGATAAAACAAGAAGCAGCACAAACATCATCTGAACCAGTGACAGAGGAAATTCCACTCGAGCAGCCAAAAGCATCTAAGGTCTCTCAATCATCAACACCTGCTCCTAAAAAGCCTTAGAAGTTGAAATTAAGTATCCACCCAAAATGGTATCTTCAACAGGTGAATGATACCTTCACCAGTCTTCAAGCCCCTCGCCTTAATTGGTCCCCTTTCTGCGTAATGCTGTAAACACCTCTGCAAAACAAGTCGAACGCTTTGCAGAAAAGAAGATTTCTGATACTACATCAGCCCAATCAAAGCGTATTAAGCAAGGTGTTTATATTAAAGAAAAGGCGACAGCAAGGTTTCTTGAGACAGATATCATTCGTTCTGGAACACCGATACTTCTTAAATTTTTTAAAGCAAAAGAACAAAACGCGGCGTGACTTACACAACTGTTTGGAAAAAAACAAATCTTGCCCTATGTTTTTATCAAGGGTGGGAGTTTTCCAAAGCGTGTTGATTTAAAAAAGATGAAGGGTAATGTTTTTCAAAGGGTGAATGGAGATCAATTCCCCATTGCAAAACAAGAGGGACCCTCAACTTCTGAGGTCATGTCAAAGACAGAGATTGCAAATGCTATTGTAAAAAAGCCAACGAGAGATTAATTGCCAATATACAGAACCAACTTGCTCATCATGAATACGCTGCCAACAAGAAAAGCTAGATTATGTTCTTAAACTTTATCTATATATTACATATCCTTATGAGTTTATGCATTACACACTTTGATTGCAATTTTAAAAACAGATTATCACTTATGCTTTGTTTTTTCCATAAAAAAGTCAATAAAATCAATGTAAAAGGTACTTCCCAGCGGGTTGGCTTCGTTGCGAGGCAGACTAGTACGAACTATCGCTAGCGACAGAATTTTCAATTTGACTGTACATTGTACACTTAACTAATTGATAAATAACAATTTTAATATGTACACTGTACAGTATGTGAAACGTTTTCTTAGCAAAAAGTAATTTTTGTTGCTGGACAATTCTATAGTAATAGATATTTTCGAATCATGTGCCTCAAAAACACCTTAAAACAACTAGCGGATTAGTTGCCGAAATAACTAATCTTCCGCAATTCAAAAGCTTTAACTCATTATATGCTAATAGCTTTGTCAGGTGTGGTTATACCATATACCCCCTTCGGGGAAAGGCGTAACGACGGACTAGATGCCGTGTTTTTTAGCGCCCAGCACTCTTTTAGAATGTCATTAAGGAACGCCTAACATCTAAGAATTCTTTATGAATACCATTATTAAAATTACTGAATTATGTGGCAAAAGGCATGACAATATTATGCGTGACATCAAGAAAACGCTTGAAGAACTTAACCCCCTCAAATTTGAGGGGGTTGATTTTGGTGGCACTACCTTGATAACAAAGGTGAAAGCCGCCCTTGTTATAACCTGCCAAAGCGTGAATGCTTAATTCTTGTTTCTAGTTACAGCACTGCCTTACGAGCAAAGATAATTGACCGTTGGAAAGAGTTGGAAAGACAAGTAGCTATTCCACAAATTGATTACTCCAAACCCGAAGTATTACTTGGCGCCTTAAATCATCTACAAAATCAAATTGAGCAGAAAGACCATGTTATTTCAGAATTAGCACTAAAAGCAAAAGCTTTAGAAGGCTTAAAACGCTCTGATGGTTTGTTTGGTTTGATTGAAGCCGCGAAGATGTTGGAGATAAGACCAAAGGATTTAACAGATTACTTGCGTAAAAATGATTGGGTGTATCGACGTGCTCCGAGTGGTCCATTGTTACCTTAATCAGGATAAAATCAAAAAAGGCTTCATAGACTGTTCTGCCATCACCATTCAAAAACCGGATGGAACAGAAAAGGTGCTGCCTTCAACAAAAATCACACCTAAAGGATTGGCATGTTTGAGAGAACGAATCCATGGAGGTGTGCAATGAAGGTAAATACTAACTTCTTATGCGATTTATGGATGGCATTATCTCAATTTTCTAGACATGAAAATATGAGTGATAAGATTGTACTGCTCTGGTTGGCATCATGAGTTTAGTAGAAAAAGCTTTGATTTTAAAACTTCAAGATGAAGTGCCAATCCTTCTTTCGATATCTCTCTCATCTGACGCTCCATAAAAAAAGCCCCACAAAAGTGGGGCTGGATAAAATCAATCTCGCGCTAATTATAATAAAGTGGCTCGCTACATCCACGGGCGCCTATTTTTTCATCTTCTACATAACGAGAATGCGCAAAATTCCGTACAAGATGATCATTGTTAGAGCCACCAGTCCAATCGCCTCCTCCCAACATAACATTTATGTCTACACGTAAACTGCTTCCTTGCTCCCCTGTATGCCATTTAGTCACTGGATAACAACCAGACAAATATTGCCAAACATAACCGCAACCATCCTCACAACCGATATACGAAATCATACGACAATTTTCTGTATCAACGTGTCCTCCAGACGTTTTGGGAGAAGGCGCTTTATTGCCTATAATACTGGTTCCCGAATTGATTCCACACATGCAAGACGCGAACTCATCACTCGTCAAAAATCTCTTATTAACAGACCAAAAATCAAAGGCATGATCTGCATAGCTACGATTGATCGTAATCGAAACACCATATGCCGACTTTGCATTTACACCTGTCCCTGATTGAAGATAAATATCAACCCAAATATTATGCCACGGATTGTAAACCATTCCCTCTGGGGCACTACGTGGACGGTGATTTAAACACCAAATAGAATTGGGCAAAACATCCCCCGCTTGATAACCCGATAAGAGATGATCTTCAATCTCACCAACATCCGCACATAGCGTATGAAACCCACCAATCTTTTCAGAATGCTCCTCTGTATAGCCATTAGGAGCTGTCGGATTTTGCGAAATTTCAAAGGATATCTCATTCGTCTGATCTTTTAAGATGAGATATATATAATAATCCTTTCCTGCTTCAGGATCTTCGATAAAAGACAGCCTTCCACGCCCTGGAACGTGGTAAAAGAGGAACCTACCCCCAATTCTCACCACCATGATGAACGCGAAAACATGCACCGTTATTGATCACAAGACCTTTTCTATTTTCCGGATCGGCTTCCAGAATTCTGTCAGGTTGATTAAAACGCACATCCTCTAAAAAATTAGTGGAAAGAGAACCTACCTTACTTTGAAGTTCAGAAAGACTGTCACTGTTCCTCTGTGCCTTCTCTTGAACTTCTGTCAATGCACTCTTTGCTTCTTCTGCTAACACTTTTGCCTCAGAGGCGGCTGTATTCGCAGAATTTGTCGTTGCTGTCACCGTGTCTAATGAACTCTTGACCTCTCCAAGCCCTTGCTTCGTCGTATCAGCTTCTTCCTTTGCTTGCTCCGCAACACTCTTCGCTTCTTCCGCTGTCGACTTCGCAGTCTCAGCTACTTCCCTTGGCTTCTACAACCAAAGATTCTACCTTACTGCCTTAGCCTGTACTGCTTCACAAATGATCAGATCAAATTCTGGTAAACCGTATTTCTTTTGCGCATCCGCAATCACTTGGATTAATTGGTAAGTAGCAAACACCACGGTCATTGCATTCGCTAAGACTTTATTTGTTTTTTTCAAAGCTTTTGAACATCAGTTGATAGCTGATAGAGCAAGATCTGAAACATCAAGTTCGACAACAGCATCTTTGTTTTTCGATGCTTGCCAACTTATGTATCAGAATACACCGCAAAGGAACGAAACGGCACTTCTGTATAGCGTGTCCATTCTCTTATCGTTTGTGACATCAAAGCTAGGGAAGGCACGAAAAACAAAACACGCTTGCCAGTTCTAGTTATTTGTTCTGCTATCTTAAAGATGGTAAAAATCTTCTCCGTTCCACATGCCACAATAAGTTTGCCACGGTCTGCTTCTTTTAAACCCTTAGAGACTTTCTCATACTTTTGGATTTGTTGAAAAGTTACCCCTAATTGATGCCCTAATTGCTTTTGCGACATTCCCAGCATTGTTCTTTGAAAGCGAATTTTTTGCCTATAGAAATGTCGTTAAAATGTAGCCTTTTGCTTTTCACTCTTAAGCTCCCCCCGCTGAGTGCGAGCACCCTCGCATTAGTATTCCGAGAGCCTGAAAGTACTGAGTTCGAGTGAGCTTTTTTTTACTTTTAGTGCTCATCGCACCTAGACATAGAAAAATATCCCATAATTCCGAGACACCCACAGAGTGGGCTCATTTATGATCGAACTTTAGGGCTTTCAACCCCTACTGATCGCTGCGTAGACGACCAAAATCACTCTTTAAGTAATAAAATCATTTCAGGAAATTGGCAATCAAAATTAAAATAATCTCAAAGACTATAAGATTGGGCACTCTTCAAAAGAGAGCCAATGCGAAGAACTGTCATCATGGTTAGTCATCAACCCACACAATGCTTCTTTTTCAGAAAACGCAAAACGCGATATAAGAAAAAATGTTGTTTGCAAAGTTTTCGCTTGCCTATACAAAGAGAAAATGAAAAATTTGGAGGGCGCCCTATGATAAATGACATCTACTGTGTTGGATACAATTATGTTGAACATGTTCATGAACTAGGTAATGTTGTTGAAGATGAACCCGTTATCTTTAGCAAGCCAAAAAGTTCACTCGTTTTAGGCAATGAAATTTATCTCCCTAATTTTTCCAAAGAAATACATTTTGAAACCGAAATTGTGCTCAAAATCTCAAAGGACGCTTTCATGATCATGGAGGAAGAAGCAGAAGAATGCTATGATGCCGTAGCAATAGGTCTTGATCTCACCGCGCGGGATTTGCAAACAAAACTGAAAGAAAAAAAGCTTCCTTGGCTTTTATCGAAAGGATTTAAAGGCGCCGCATACGTCTCTGACTTCATAAACAAGGAAAAAATAAACAACCCAATAACCTTTGCAATGAAGTTAAATGGCGAAACAAGACAAGTTGGCAATACGAAAAATATGATCTTTAACTTTGAGAAGATAATCTCATTTTTAAGTCACTACATTCAGCTAAGACGTGGTGATCTCATATACACAGGCACTCCACAGGGTGTCGGAAAACTTTCTCAGTTTGACAGAATAGAATTGTATCTCGAAAATCAATTAATTTCAGAGCTAAAAGTAAAATGAATCATCAAATACTGACCTTTTTCATTGTTTCATTTTTTTTAGTCATCTCACCGGGGCCGAATATGGCCCTTATCATCGATAATGCAACGAGATTGGGAAGAAAGAACGCATTTGTAAACGTTTTAGGATTGTGTACAGCAACATATGTGCATGGGGCATTTTCCACACCTAGGTGTATCAGCGCTCATTCTCAACAACAAAACGCTGTTTTTTTTAGTAAAACTCATAGGTAGCAGCTATTTATTATACATGGGCTTTAAATCAATTAAATCTGGAATACACAGCTTAAATTCAAAAGAAAGAAGTTCAACGAATGAAAAGCATGCTACGAGTGAAACAAAGCTTTTAACCAGCTATATGGACGGTTTTCTGACACAAATACTAAACCCCAAAGTATCTATATTTTACATAGCAGCTTTTCCAAAATTCTTAGCTTCTGGAGGTAGCATTAAAAAAGGTTTTGAACTTGTCATAATACATTCTTTCAACATCTTTGCATGGTTTACTTTAATGACCATTTTTATATCATTTGCCAGTACCGCCTTAAAAAAGCAGCGGGTAAAAGGCTCGATTAACATTGCGACAGGAACAGTTTTATCTCTGTTTTCTTTTTTCATTTTCTTTGGATAGTTTTATCTTTTGATAACAAATTGTAAAGTTAATAGAGCAATCTTTTCCTGATTCTGTCTCTCACTATGAATAGCTCAATCTCTAACAGAGCTTATACAATCCCCAGTTCTTTTTTTCTTTATATAACTGAATTACGTTGCATTTCTTTATCATACTCTCAAGGACGTTTGTGTAAACTTTGTGTAAACAATGTGAGTTTCTCGCAACATTTTATAAAATGTTACCAATATCTAAACAAAATCCTTATTCATCACTTTTAAAAAAATAAGCTATGATATTCCTCTTTTCGTTTATGAAACAAAAGTAACTTTTTGATTTATGATAGCACCATACAAACAAAAAAATGATTTTAAAAATCATTTTAATTTTCCATTAAAAATTGTTTCTTAAACTAAGATGAGAACTCTCGAGTGCTATTTGAGCAAAAAGTAAAACTCTCACCATTATGAATAATAATAAATAATGCACTGATTACAAATAATAAGTTTCAAAAAATTATAAAAACTCCTGACAACTTTCTGAAATAATTTTAAAAGCCCCACGTCTTTTAATGAACAATTTATTTGTTATTAATAACAAAAAAAGCTCCCTATTCAAATATCTGTTACGTTATTTAAGAGGACAACATTCTCTTTTTTCAAAAGCATATTCCTAAAACATATTCTTTTCTTTATCCACACAAAATCATAAAAAACGTTTTTTTCCTTTACACCTCATTTATATCATGCTTCGATACGAAATAATGCTTTTTTAGTGTAATTTAATCTCAAAATAATTAAAGGGAACCCCCAAAAAATGAGCTACAAACAAAATTTAAAAGATAATTCTCAGAATAAGTTGCAGCGTGGACTACACAACCGACATGTACAACTTATAGCCATTGGTGGTGCTATTGGAACAGGTCTCTTCATGGGGGCAGGAAAAACAATTAGTGTAGCAGGTCCTTCCATCATACTCGTTTATGCTATTATCGGTTTTGCTCTATACTTTGTCATGCGTGCTATGGGAGAATTGTTGCTTTCTAATTCACAATACCGATCTCTTATTGATTTTTCAACCGATATGCTAGGACCGGGAATAGCTTTCTTTGTTGGCTGGAGCTATTGGTTGAGCTGGGTTGTAACTGGAGCTGCTGACATTATTGCCATCATCACTTATATGAACTTTTGGTGGCCAACACTCAATCCATGGTTTACCGTTTTTACCTGCATTAGTGTCTTTTTAATCTTTAACCTCTTTGCCGTGAAACTATTCGGTGAACTTGAATTCTGGTTTGGTCTTATCAAAGTCGTCGCAATTTTAGCATTAATTGTTGTGGGATTTTATATGATCGTTACGGGCTTTACCTCTCCCAATGGTACGGTTGCTTCTCTCAATCACGTATGGAACGATGGCAATATCTTTCCGCGAGGAATGACAGGTTTTTTTGCTGGATTTCAAATTGCCATTTTTTCTTTTGTTGGTATAGAAATTGCTGGAACAACCGCTGCTGAAGTAAAAGAACCTAAAAAAGTTCTCCCCAAAGCAATTAATGCAATACCGGTCCGTATTGTACTCTTTTACATTTTTTCTCTCGCTGTAATTATGTCTGTCACACCTTGGGATCAAATTGTTCCAGATAAAAGCCCCTTTGTCTCGATGTTTTGGCTTGCAGGCATTCCGATAGCTGCTGGCTTGGTAAACTTTGTCGTTATCACCTCAGCTGCCTCTTCAGCAAATAGTGGTATTTTTTCTACCAGCCGTATGATATATGGGCTTGCAACACAAAAAGGTGCCCCTCCAATTTTAGGTAAACTTTCCAGATACCATGTTCCAGCCAATGCTCTATTCTTTTCCTGTTTATGTATTTTAATAGGGTATACAATTGCCTCACTCTCTCCAAGCCTCATAAGTGCTTTTACAATTGTGACAAGCATTTCAGCTATTGCATTTTTATTCGTATGGTCTGTAATTTTGATTAGCTATATTGTGTATCGTCGCAATCGCCCTCATCTACACGCTGAATCCATTTATAAAATGCCAGGAGGTGTTGTCATGTGTGGGATAATTTTAGTTTTCTTTGTTTTCATGCTCTATTTGTTGACATTAGAAGCTGATACTCTACTAGCCTTAAAATATAGTATATTCTGGTTTGTTTTCTTGGGTATAATGTATTTTATGTTTGTAAAGAAAAAAATAACTCAAGGTAACAAATAAAGTCTATACATAAAAACATCTCAAAAAAGGGTAATTTTAGTTACCCTTTTTCTACTTAACCTCCTCCCCAAACATCAAAAAACGACGATTCCTACCGGCACCGGTTTGTAAACAATCCGGCTTATTAAGGGGGAATGCTGCTGATCATTTATATGGTTCACCTACATAAGGCTCTATGGGCTAGCCCTGCCCTGAACACCACCACCCATTCTAAAAATACTTAATGTGTAAAATGTTATATGCTTTATATCACTACTCTACACAACAGTACTTTACTGTATAATAGGATAAGAACGAGCTATTCTGTAAAGAATTCTCTATAAACTTCACTGACATTGTTTACTAATAAAACATGAGATTTTATCTAAAACTTCCCCCCCCCAAAAAAATTTATATTCAATTTTTTATCAAAATTAAAAATATAGCTCTAAACAGAATATATCTTAATAGCTATCTGCAATAAAAAAAGATTCTATGAAAATATTTTTCTATTTGTAATAAATTTTAAATATAAATACTTAAAGATAAATTTTAAATATGTTTTTTCATATTTTAAATAATAGTTTAACTACTTAAACTTATTTTCTTTATATATAAAGTTTTATATTTAATAAATTTACAATTTTATTTATATTTTTCTATATATAAAAATCTACATTAATAAATAATTTTAAATATAAAGATATTTATACAATAAATTACTATAAATAAATATACATAAATATAAATTATTATTTATATACAACTATATATAATATATAATATATAATATATAATATATAATATATATTATATTATATATATAACTTATGTATAAAACATAAAAAATCAAAAAAATATAATACAATTTATCTTTTGTTTCTTATATATAAAATAATTATTCCATTAGTTAATAATGTTTTTGCTTTATTCACATATAGTAATAGAAAAAAATTCCTTTACTCCTTAACCATAGCGTGTTCCGATAGAAGGAATTACCTTTTTTAGGGTAATTTTTATTTAAAAATAACTAAGGAGAACTCCCCCAAAATGAACAAACAAAATTTAGAAAAAAAACCTAAGAAGAAATTGCAACGTGGACTACATAACCGACACATACAACTTATAGCCCTTGGTGGAGCGATTGGAACAGGTCTCTTCATGGGATCAGGAAAAACAATCAGTGTAGCAGGCCCCTCAATTCTACTCGTTTATGCAATTATTGGTTGTGCTCTATACTTTGTCATGCGTGCTATGGGAGAGTTATTGCTTTCTAATACACAATACCGATCTTTTATTGACTTCTCAACCGATCTTCTAGGGCCATGTGCCGGATTCTTTATCGGCTGGACATATTGGTTGTGTTGGATTGTCACTGGAACTGCTGAAATTATTGCTATTGTCACTTACACACACTTTTGGTGGCCTGAACTCAATCCGTGGATTCCTGTTATAATTGGTCTTATGTCCTTTTTAATTCTTAACCTCGTCGCCGTAAAACTATTTGGCGAACTTGAGTTTTGGTTTGGTTTTATCAAAATCGTAGCAATTCTAGTCCTAATCGTTGTAGGATTTTATATGATCTTTACCGGTTTTGTTTCTCCAAACGGTACGGTTGCTTCTCTTAGCCATATATGGAACGGTGGGAATATTTTTCCGCGAGGAATTACAGGCTTTTTTGCTGGATTTCAAATTGTTATTTTTGCTTTTGTTGGCATTGAACTCGCTGGAACAGCTGCTGCTGAAGTAAAAGAGCCTCAAAAAGCTTTACCACAGGCTGTTAATTCAATACCAATCCGCATTGTATTCTTTTATATATTCTCTCTTCTTGTGATTATGTCTGTGACGCCGTGGGATCAAATCAGTCCAGAAAAAAGCCCATTTGTAACAATGTATGCACTTATTGGTATTCCAACTGCTGCAGGTTTGATGAACTTTGTTGTCCTCACAGCTGCCGCATCTTCAGCAAATAGTGGAATTTTTTCTACCAGCCGTATGATATATGGGCTAGCAACACAAAAAGGTGCTCCTAAATTTTTAGGAAAACTTTCTCGTAACCACGTTCCAGCCAACGCATTATTCTTTTCATGTATATGCATCTTATTTGGTTATGCCGTTGTATCGTTATCTCAAACACTCATAGCTGCTTTTACAATTGTTACGACAATTGCCGCAACTTTGTTTATATTTGTATGGTCTATCATTTTGATCAGCTATATCATCTATCGCCGCAATCGTCCTCTCCAGCATACTGTCTCTCCTTATAAAATGCCAGGAGGTGTTGTTATGTGTTGGGCGCTTCTTGTTTTCTTTGCATTCATTATCTATTTATTGTCATTAGAAGCTGACACTGCCATAGCTTTAAAATACACTCCAGCATGGTTCATATTTTTAGGAATTGTATACTTTCTTTTTGGGAAAAAGAATTATGCAAAAAATTAAAAAATAAAGCTTATATTACAAAAAACATATAAAAAAGGGTAACTAAAGTTACCCTTTTTTGATATTTATCTATAAAATTATAAAAGCTATTGACAAAATATCTCTGTAGAATCTTCAATTACGCTCTTTATCAACCAAAGCATTCGATTTTATCCAAGGCATCATAGAACGAAGTTTTTTACCAACTTCTTCAATAGGATGATTATCATTTAAACGCCGCATACTTTTAAAATGAGCAGCACCAGCTTTATATTCTTGAATCCAATTCGATGTAAATTTACCCGTTTGAATATCTTTCAATATACGTTTCATTTCTGCTCTGGTTTTATCCGTAATCACACGTGGACCAGACATATATTCACCCCATTCAGCTGTATTAGAAATCGAATAATTCATATTTGCAATGCCCCCTTCATACATGAGATCAACAATCAGTTTAACCTCATGCAAACACTCAAAATAAGCCATTTCCGGTGCATAACCTGCTTCCGTTAGTGTTTCATAACCTGCTCGAATCAATTCAACAAGACCACCACAAAGAACCGCTTGTTCACCAAAAAGATCAGTTTCGCACTCTTCTTTAAATGTTGTTTCAATCACCCCAGCACGTCCACCACCAAGTCCACATGCATAAGACAATGCTACATTATGTGCATGCCCTGAAGCATCTTGCGCCACCGCTATTAAACAAGGAACACCACAACCCCGTTGGTATTCATTACGAACTGTATGACCTGGACCTTTAGGAGCAATCATCACAATATCAACGTTTTTTTTAGGTTCAATCAAGCCAAAATGAATACTTAAACCATGAGCAAAAGCAATTGCTGCCCCGTCGCGTAAATGATCATGAATATGTTCCTTATAAATATCAGCTTGCAATTCATCTGGTGTTGCCATCATGATGAGATCTGCCCATTTTGCTGCTTCAGCAACACTCACCACTTCAAAACCATCGGCCATAGCCTTTTTAACTGTTTCCGACCCTGAACGCAAAGCTATTTGCACATTTTTAACACCGGAATCTTTCAAGTTTAAAGCGTGCGCACGCCCTTGAGAACCATAACCAACAATGGCTACTTTTTTCCCTTTAATGAGATTAACATCCGCATCACGATCATAATAAACACGCATAAAAAAATTCCTTCTTTCTCTATTTAAACTGGATTTCAGATTATTTTTATTAAATAAGAAACATTATCTTTAGTGCATCACACACTTATAAAGACAAAAAACACCGCTTATAAAAACACAGCAATTGAATAATTTTAAAGTTTACATATTGCATAGAAAAAACTGTAATCCCCAAACATTCCTAAAACATATACAGATCCCCAAATAACTTCAACTGCTATTCTACAAAAATAATAATTACACAAAATAAGATTTCTAAAGAAAATTTAGCTAATATTCTACTCTTCTATCGTGCAACAAAACGCTATATTCTAAAAATTAAGATACAACATACAATTTTTAACATGAACCAAATCAATATGGATAGCAAGAAAAATTACAAAATAACAAGTATTGTTTTAATACAACCTTCAAAAGCATATACAACAATATCTTTAGAATAATAGAGAGGATGTTTTTACTTTTTATGTTCTTTAATATCCACGCTTCTCACGCAAAAAAGAACACCCCCATACGGCCATTATGTTATCCATTTATGGCGCCTTATAAAAAAATTTTAATATGCTCGAGCCCTTTTCAAGAATCCCCTATAATAGTCTAAGATTTATTGCACACCACTCTCTTTACTTCATAAAGCTACAAGTCGATATCATCATTCTATTTAACAGCTCCTATTGCATTAAGCTTACTCATAGGAGATTTTACGTTATACTATTTACAGATAACCCGAAAATGAGCTCAAATATCAAGAAAATTTGTGTATTGATCCATTAAAATCCTACGCACTCCTTTATAATGGAAATACTTTCAAAACCCTATTTCTTCTCCCTTCAAAGAAATTATAGTAAGTAGATTTGGTAAAATTTCCTCATAATGGATGGTATATAAAAAAGCATTTCATACCCTAAAAAACACAAAAAATAGAAAGCTACCAATAAACAGAGGAAAATAGAATATTTTATAATGTATGCTAATAGTGCTACTTATCTCAACATGTATAAAATTGTTTTTTAAGATAAATTGACAAACCTCTATAAAAATTTCTCTTCCAATTTTTATAGAGAAAAAAGGTTACGATAATAACCGGATAAAACGCTGAACAGTCTCATGCATTCCATACTCCAACGCATCAGCAATGAGCCCATGGCCAATAGAAACTTCATCAAGCCAAGGAATCTTTTTGACAAGAGCAGGAAGATTCATAATTGTTAGATCATGCCCTGCATTCATACCTAACTGCAACTCTTTTGCTCTTCTTGCTGCTAAAACAAGTTTATTGAGCTCTTGAACTTGTTTTATTTTGTCCTGAAATGCACCACCGTAAGGTCCCGTGTAAAATTCCACACGATCAGCACCCATTGCTTTAGCAATATCAAGACCATCGACAGTAGGGTTAGCAAAAAGGGATACACGAATCTTTCTTTTTTTTAAATTCTGAATAATAGGTGCTAAAAATTCTGCATCATGAGCAAAATTCCAACCATGATCAGACGTTGACTGATCTGGATCATCAGGAACAAGGGTAATCTGATCCGCGTAGTTTTCAGCGATATCTAAAAATTGATCACTGGGATAACCTTCAATATTAAACTCAGCTGTAGGAAAAGCGTTCTTGATTAAACAGTATATATCTGGCAAATCCGCAAAACGAATATGCCTTTCATCAGGGCGTGGATGAACCGTCAAACCTGCTGCTCCAGCAGCAAGCGCTATATGCCCAATATTCGTTATACTTGGCCACGGAAGATTACGTCGATTACGCAAAACAGCAACAGCATTAAGATTAACCGAAAGTTTTACCGCCATGCCCATTTCCATTTTTTTATAGTGTGTAACAAGATAGAAAAAAGGCATTTTCCATCTGAAACTTAGATGATATACATATTTTTTTCTATCGAACAATCATTAAACGTTCTGCTGCGCGCGTAATTCCCGTATAAAGCCAGCGCGCATACATATCACGAAATGCAAAACTTTCATCAAACAAAACGACATTATTCCATTGAGAACCTTGCGCCTTATGAACCGTTAATGCATACCCATAATCAAAATCATCATATCGCTTTTTTAATTGCCATGAAATTTCTTGATCAGGGTTTTCAAACGCTGCTTTTAAAAGTTTAATCTTTGCTACCCTACGCTCACTTTCTTCTGGTTTAACAAGAAGATTAATACTCGGTTTAACTGTCTCCTTCTGTGAAGTCATCACCTTCCATAAAGAGCCATTCAACAAACCTTTAATAGGATCATTTCGCAAACACACCAGCTTATCTCCTGCTTGCGGATAATCTGCTGTAAATTCTTTTAACACACGCAAACGCTGATTATAAAGGTAGCGCGTACGATTAACCCCCACCAATACCTGATCAGCATCCAAAACCAATTGTTGATTGACCTCTTTACGTGTAACAACACGGGCTTCACCATAGTCACCATAAGCAATATCGCGTCCTTCACGCACGTCCATAGCAAGACGTATAATCGGATTATCTCGCGCTTGCCGATGAATTTCTGAAAGAAGAAAATCTGGTTCTCCACTGGAAAAAAATCCTCCACCTGATATAGGAGGCAATTGGCCTGGATCACCAAGAACAAGAATTGGCGTCCGAAAACTCATTAAATCACGCGCCAATTTTTCATCGACCATCGAACACTCATCAACAATAATGAGTTTAGCTTGTGCAGCAGCACTTCTTCGATTTAATGTAAATGTTGGAGCGATAGACTTTTTTCCTGTTATTTCATCGGAAACTTCCTCTTCACCACGTGGACAATAAATCAGCGAATGAATCGTACAAGCATTGCTTGCACCTTTAGAACGTAAAACCTGCGCCGCCTTCCCTGTAAAAGCAGCAAACTGAACAGAACCATCAACTGTTTCTGCAAAATAGCGCGCAAGCGTCGTCTTACCCGTCCCCGCATAGCCAAAAAGGCGAAAAAGAGGAGAACGCCCTTCCTTCAACCACGCGGCAACAGCCTTCAATGCATTATCCTGTTCCCGTGAAAACTGCATAGCTTACCAACATAAGATTTGCATAAAAAGAGCAGTATTTTGAAAAAAAACGACTATCAAGAAAAAATTTTTTATTAAGAATTGCTGATACACGCCCATCTAACAACTTTCGTAGCACAATTATCAATTATTTACCCATTGCTTTTTCAAGATATTGTAACAATCTAAATTTTATCTATACATCGATCTTCTTGGTAACACTTTATGCGTATCAAATAAAATATCATCTTTTACAACAGTAACACCAACAATGGAAGATGCATATCTTAAATTTAAAATAACACCTCTATACGCTTTTTCTAACCAAAATTTAGAATGAGAAAAAGAGCATTGCAATTGCAAAACCCTCACTAGAAAAAATGTCCTTAACAGGATAAGAATAATGTAATTTTTGAACGCTATTTTACACAATCAATCAGCTTTCTTGCACATAAAAAATAAAGTACATCCACTATTACGAAATAATAATAAATATATCAAAAACCTTTTGGCAAAAATAGAAATAGCTCTCAACAAAACGACTTAATCCTATGATGATACACCTATAAGGTTCCTATTTCCCTCTTATCATGATTTTAATAAATTTACTCTTCATGCTACAAATATGTTATATCTCAACGAATAAAGAGAGACATCACGCTTTATCTCGCACAAATATGGAACTTTTTCTGTTTCAACAATAAAATATGGTTCGTAAGTATGGCCTTCTTGGTAGTCTATTATAAGAAAACTGGGACATGGTTTCATGTCCAGCGTAGCACTTCAGGTTCGTCCTCTAGAATATGAGAAAAGCGCAATTCTCCATCGACTGAGTCAAACTTTTTCTTTTTGTCGCAATGTTTTAAAGTTTATAAAAACTAACTGATTAATACTATTCTTATTGCTAGAAATAACAATGAAATAATGAGCTCAAATATTGATGAATGAAACGGAAGGTTTAAATTGAAAATATTAATTCCAGATGACTATCAAAAAGCCACCCTAACATTACAGTCTATTACAAAATTAATGAAATTGCATGAAGTGCTGGTTATAAATAATTTAGCTAAAGAATGTGATTTAGAAGATAAGCTCAAAGAGATAGATATTCTTATCTTAATCAGAGAGCGGACTATAGTTGATAGAAATCTTCTCCTGAAACTGCCAAATTTAAAATTAATCTGCCAAACAGGCCCTATAGGTTCACATATTGATATAGAAACTTGTAGAGACTTAGGAATTGAAATATTAGACGGTGGTGGAGATCCAACTTCTGCTGCTGAATTTGCGTGGCTCTTAATTATGTCTGCGCGTAGAAAACTCTGTAAATCTGTATCTGATATGAAAAAAGGACGATGGCAAACAACATTTGGCAACCAAATGAAAGGGGCTACTCTTGGAATATTCGGGTTTGGCCGTATTGGTAAAATGGTTGCTCAATATGCTCAAGCTTTTGGCATGTCCATTTTGGTTTATGGGAGCGAGCGTTCAACGCAAGAAGCAAAAAATTTAGGTTATCATTTTACGCATTCAAAAGATGAATTTTTTACACGTCCTGACATTATATCCGTCCATTTACGTTTAAGCGATAAAACCAGAGAAATCATAAAATTAGATGATCTATTGAGCATGAAACCTCATGCTATTTTTGTCAACACAGCGCGTTCAGCTTTGGTTGAAAAAGGGGCGATAGAAAAAATACTAAGTTTGGAAAATTCAACTTACTTTGCACTGGATGTTTATGACAGCGAGCCAGTATATGAGAGCAAATTATTGCAATCAGATAGAGTTCTTTGCACACCGCATCTGGGCTATGTGACTGAAGAAAGCTTTGAGAATTATTTTGAAAAAGCTTGCCAAAATATAGCGTCTTTTATAAAGAGCGCTTAATGCCGGCTGAGCCAATGTTTGTAAAATTTATCTTATATCGCTAGCCTATCAAATTTGCACGACACATATTGGCTGGACAGATGACGCCATGTCATCTCTTTACACAAAGAGCGCAGACCGTAAAAAACTCGCTCTTGAAGCTATAAAAAAACTTCAAAAAGATGAGGAATAGAGGCAAAAAAACGTAATAGAATCAATAGCGAATAAAACCCTCACTATTAATATAACTTATTGACTTAATTATTATTGAGTATCCATACGGTGGTATTGAATATTCGGTTGAGTTAAAAAAATAGCATTTTCGCTGCTACCACATAGAATATTGACAATTCTTATGAACAAAAAGGGGTCTATTACCCCTAGACCATATTTAATCTTTGAAAACCTTCCTGTTGATAGACAAATTAATACGTCACCTAATCCTTATAATTTAGATGCGTCTTGTAAAAGTGACTATATTAGCGAAAATTTAATTATGATGTTTTCTGTAGTGATCGGAGAGCCTTATTCAATTAAGTTTGAAGGCGAACATATAGTAAATAACCTGCTTCCTTTAGAGGATAATAAAAAAGATTATACAGAATTAGGATCTGAAGTTGAGTTAGATTTTCATACAGAAAATGCTGCACTAAAATTTATAACGGGTTTAAATTTATCTCTTAAAGGGGATACTTTTATCTGGTGTTCGCAATGATGTTGATGGCCCGTTAACGAGAATAGTCTGATGCACGTCTAGCTTTAAAATTTTTAAGTGAGGAGGATTTGAGGAGCTTAAGGGATAATTTATATATAATTAATGTTCCCTATAGATGGAGAAAAAATGGGGTAACCTCTACAAGTAAAGTGCCCCTAGTTCACAGGGACAGTGAATTCCCTGATATCAGCGCTGTTTTTTTATCCTGGCATGTTAGAACCACAGTCAAAAAAGCCAAGGAAACTTTAGATCATTTTTATGAAGCTATTAAGGCTGTATCTTTTGGAATTGATGTACCACTAAGGAAGATTATTATACATTGATAATAGAATGGCTCTACACTCTAGAGATAAGTTTTTTGGATCATTTGATAGTTATGAAAATCCAATGCGGTGGATTCAAAGAGTGTTTGTGTCTGCAGATTTATGGAATTATAGATATATAGAACAAATAAAAGAAAGAGTATTTAATTTTCAATGTTAATATCCTGATAATGATATGATGTTGAGTATTATTCTGATTTATATATTGATGATACATCTCATATGTATAGGTTTCTCCCGCATAATCAGGTGAGGTTACTACCTAATTATAAGCTATGGTGGCCAATTGATTTTCTATGGCTGCATTTGATCTTTGTTATTTTTGCCCTTCCTTCAAGCCGCTAGGGGGATTCCCCTATCAAGCCCTTGAAAAAGCGATTTGGAGTAATTTCATAATGCGAAACCAAAACATAGTGACAAACTTTTCTATTGTTTTCACAAGTATGACGGTTTGCATGGTTGCCCCCTTCAAGCATAGTGGATTTTTTTCTTGCACGATGGAATCTTTCATATATGAGACAACATAATTAATTTATAACAGATAATTCAATGTATTATCTAAAAAATGCAACGAAATAGCTATTAATGTGAACATATGAATTAAAAAAACAAACATCGCGTACAAATAAATTCAAACATAATTGTGCACACGACTTATAACATTTTTTAGATAAACAAATAATAATACACCCCATGTCTTTAAACAAAGAATGAAAATCATAAAATGAGCTCTAGGGATAATAGGAACTCTCCACAAAGAAGAGACAGAGATGAGGACTCCAAAGACTTCATCATCACTATCCTTCACCATTTTGTTAACATATTAATTTTATACAAGAATCTTTCCCTCGGAAGAAATAGCATTTGCAATAGCTTCTTCGCTTGCCTCATCGGGTAATAACATCTCATTATGAGCACATCCCGATGGGATCATAGGAAAACAGTTTTCTAAATGATAAACACGACAATCAAAAAGAACAGGCTTATCACAGTCAATCATCTGCTGAATTTTATCATCAAGTTCATCGGGTTTTGAACAATGAATTCCCACGGCTCCATAAGCTTGTGCCAATTTCACAAAGTCAGGCATAGATTCCGTATAAGAATGAGAAAGACGATTACCATGCAGCAATTGCTGCCACTGGCGAACCATCCCCATATACTGATTATTTAAAATGAAAATTTTTACAGGTGTGTCATGCTGAATAGCTGTTGCAAGCTCTTGAATATTCATCTGAATGGAGGCATCACCAGAAATACACACAACAAGCGCATCAGGATGTGCTATTTGAACACCGATAGCCGCCGGAAGACCATACCCCATCGTTCCAAGACCACCAGAAGTCATCCAATGTTTTGGTTCATCAAAATGATAATACTGTGCTGCCCACATCTGATGCTGTCCGACATCCGTTGTAATATAAGCATTCGCATCTTTGGTAAGAGCATAAAGTCGTTCAAGAGCATATTGCGGCATAATGACATCTTTTTTCTCCGCATATGCCAATGAATTACGAGCTTTCCAACGGTTAATTTGCGTCCACCACGCCTCACGGACTTCACTGTTAAACGCTGGTTGCTGTATTTTTAAGAGTTGCGTCATATCTCCTAAAACACAAGCCACATCACCAATAATTGGAACTTCTGCTTTTACAATTTTATTGATGGAAGAAGGATCGATATCAATATGAATAATACGCGCATGAGGTGCAAATGCATCAAGGCGCCCCGTGATACGATCATCAAATCGTGCTCCAACAGCTAACATGACATCACAATCATGCATGGCCATATTAGCCTCATAGGTTCCATGCATTCCAAGCATTCCAAGCCAATTTTTACCGGAAGCAGGATAAGCACCAAGTCCCATTAATGTTGAAGTAATCGGAAAATCCCCCAATTGAACCAAATTACGTAAAAGCTGTATAGCTTTCATCCCCGATGAAATAACACCACCACCAGAATAAATAATAGGGCGTTTTGCCTCAACTAAAAGAGAAACGGCAGATTCAATAGCCTTAGTATTCCCTTTCAACGAGGGAAAAGAATGTAAAGACTCCTGAACTTGAGGTGCTCTATAAAGTCCTGAAGCAAATTGAACATCCTTAGGAATATCAATCAAAACCGGCCCAGGACGACCTGATTGAGCAAGAGAAAAAGCTTCATGAATAATAGCCGCAAGATCATTGACATTTTTAACCAGCCAATTACGCTTCGTACAAGGCTTTGTAATTCCAACTGTATCAGCCTCTTGAAAAGCATTTGTTCCAATCACCGTTGTTGACACCTGCCCAGAAAAACAAATAAGAGGTATCGAATCCATAAGAGCATCTTGCAAAGGTGTCACAGCATTCGTTGCCCCTGGACCAGAAGTCACAAGCATAACCCCTACCTTCCCTGTGCTGCGTGCATAGCCTTCAGCCGCATGCCCTGCGGCTTGTTCATGGCGCACCAAAATATGCTGGAGTGTATCTTGGTGATAAAGAACATCAAAAATAGGCAAAACAGCCCCACCAGGATAACCAAAAATATGTTCAACGCCTTGATCTATAAGAGCCTGAACCACTATTTCAGCGCCCGACATTATTTTTCCATCTGCACTCTCTTGCTTTCTTTGATCATTTCTCATTTTTCCCACTCACCTACTTTATAGGACAATAAAAAAGCCCCTAACGGAGCCCATAAAAAAAGCCCCCAAAGGAGCCCATTACACAACACATACTGTATGATTACCCCCCATTATTCCAACGTATAAAATATATAAAAAATTCCTTGTAGACAGATTTCTAATTCCATTGATACCATTCGTCAATAAAAAATTATATTTTCTAAAAAATTTCTTTTTTACGAATTATCTTTTATCTTTCGAAAATTTCTTTGCAAGGCTCCAGCTCTTTTATCAAAAAGTAAGCATCCATTCTTCATCAAATTGATTACGAAACCATGTCATTTGTCTTTTTGCATATCTCCTCGTTTGTATTTTCACCGCTTCAAGAGCACTCTCAAAGCTTCTATATCCATCCAAATAAGCCATAAACTCAGGTATACCAATAGCCTTCATTGCTGGTAATGAAGGGGAAAGTTTAAGTTTTTTCATAGCCACCACTTCTTCTAAAGCTCCTCTTTCAATCATAGAATCCAAGCGTTTATGAATACGTTCATAAAGCAAAGGACGTGGTGGCATGAGAAGAATTTTTTCGGTCAAATTCGGCGCAATGAGAGGTGTTGTTTTTTGTTTCTGCCACCAACTGAGCGTCTTACCGGTTGCATCATAAACTTCCAAAGCACGGACAATACGCTGTCTATCATGCGAAGAAATTTTTTCAGCAACAACAGCATCAATCTGCAACAACTGGCGATAAAGACTTTCAGGTCCCTCTTTATCAAGCAGCAAACGCCACTTCTGCCGCACAACATCTGGAACATGAGGGACTTCCGAAATCCCCTCTAAAAGAGCACGAAAATAAAGTCCTGTTCCACCAACAAAAATAACTGATCTTAAAGAAAAAGTAGCCAATAGCTTCTCGACATCATACAACCATTGCCCTACTGAATAGTTCAAAGTAGGACTCACATGGCCATAAAGATAATGGGGAACAATCGCGGTGTCAGCCTCCCCCGGCCGTGCCGTTAAAATATTTAAAACATCATAAACCTGCATTGAATCAGTATTAATAATGAGAGCATTCTTTTCTTGAGCCATTTGCAAGGCAAGTTCTGACTTCCCACTTGCCGTTGGCCCTGCTATCAATGTAATTGTTCTTTGTGCCATAAATAGCAATTTCTCCCAATCAATAACTTATTGCAACATACAGACACCCCCAAAGCCACTATCTTCTCTCCATTATCATAGAGTAAATACTTCAAACAAAAATACGAACACAAATTCCCCTTAAGACAAAGCCCCTTATGAAACTTATAAAAAAGAAAAAATAGACTTAAGAACAACACCAAAGGAATTTCCAAGCATTTTTTGCTATCATAATTCAATAACAAACCACAGCTATAATAATTTTGTCCGTTTAGGCCATTAAAAACATACTCTTTGTCATCATTTATAAAAATAATACTGAGCTTAACCTATACAATCAAACAGCTTTATTTTTTCCTATAAAAACAGCATGCTACTCTGATTTATAATAGGAGATTCAGAAATTGTCTTCTTCACGCTCTTTTTTTATAACTATTTTTTCATCCATCACCAAGAAAGGTGTAAATATATATATAACTAATTTAGTCTAATATGATTTTTCTCTGAGAGAGCTTTTTTCAAACTGAAGTGAAAAAACGTTCTCTATAGCACACAAAATACAATCACAAAGTGCTAAAATTCTCACTAGATACAACATTATTTATAATAATAATTGACTTAAATACAAAACATAGATCTCCTATGCACTATTTTAAAGCCTAAGCTGTTGCAAAGTTGGAAATCTAGCAAATCTATGATGGTAGCAACTTGTACTTTTATTTAACGCAAAAATAGAGCTGCCCAATGAATTTTATATTGCACACCCCATGCTCTCTATCGTGAAATGAATTTGAGAAATATTGGACATCACATGCCTAGCTTGCAAAATATCCCATATACTAAGGCTGATAAAAAACAAAAAATAATTTTTAAGGATCAATCCATTAGGAGCGTTACGAACCGTAACTCTCCATCTGGACGCGCTACAATAAATAGAGCATTTTTGCGTCCAGCTTCACGTAATTTATGAATACGTTTTTTAGCCTCATCAATTGTTGTGATAGAACTCTGATTGATATCAACAATCACTTCACCAACGCGAATACGCTTTTTATCCGCTGCACTATTTTGTGCAACAGATGTCACCACTAGTCCTCGAAGTTTATCTGAAATTGAATAACGATGACGCAAATCCTCCGTCAGTTCAGATAACGTCATTCCCATAAATTGCATTGTCACGTTTTTCGACAGATCTTGATTTTTTTTATCATCAACTTCTTCTTCTGTATCTTCATTTGGATCTGTTTCAATCAAACGTCCAAGCTTAACTTTTACTGTTTCTTCTTGCCCATTCCGTAAAACAGTAACATCCACCACCTTTCCTTCTGAACTTTCTGCAACTAAACGCGGCAAATCACGTGCATGCTTAATTTTGGAATTACCAAAAGAAAGAATAACATCTCCAGTTTGTAACTGGCTATTATCTACATTATTTTCTTCCGTCTGTTCTATTTTACCAGCCACCAATGCTCCCACAGCATTGTCCAATTTTAAACTTTTTGCAATATCCTCTGTTACCGGCTGAATACGAATAGCCAACCAACCACGTCTTATTTCTCCAAAATCACGCAATTGATTAATAACAGAAAGAGCCATATCCGATGGAATAGCAAATCCAATACCGATAGATCCTCCCGAAGGTGAAACAATTGCTGTATTAATGCCAATGACTTCACCATTTCTATCAAATAACGGACCACCAGAATTGCCCCGATTAATTGCTGCATCTGTTTGAATAAAATTATCATAGGGACCAGCATTAAGATCACGGTTACGCGCAGAAATAATACCAACCGTCACACTTCCACCAAAACCATAAGGATTACCAATAGCCATAACCCAGTCACCAATACGTGCTTTTTCTGAGTCACCAAAACGCACAGCTTTTAATTTTTTACTTCCTGCATCGACTTGAAGCAACGCCAAATCAGTTTTGCTATCCTTTCCAAGAAGCTTTGCCTTTAGTTTTGTACCATCCGTAAAATTAACTTCAATATCATCAGCATCAACAATAACATGATAATTTGTAACAATAATCCCCTTTTGCGCATCAATCACAAAACCAGACCCTAAAGAACGCACCTTTTGAAATTGACTATCTTTTTGAGCATCCTTGGGTGTAAAAAAATCACTAAAATATTCCTCCAGCAATGAATCTTTTGGGATAACGGGTACCGAGGTATTTTCATCCTGTTCTGTTCCTTCAACAGTCTGTGCCGTGGAAATATTCACAACTGTTTCCAAAAGCTCAGAAGCTAAATCAGGAATAGAAAGCAATGCCTCGCTTGTCTCTGCTCCCCAAGACAAACCTGACCCTGATAGAAACAAAGTCACACAAAAAACAACTCTTGTGATAAAAAACTTTAAAAACGTATTTTTACTCACGACACTTCTATCCATGACATGCCTTTAATCAAAGATGCAAAGAGCCCCACTAAATTTATCTACATAAAACCAGCACGGCTCGATACTCTCTACCACTTTTACCATAAAAGAAAATGGTCACAGATCATTCTTTTCATGCAAAATCTCGTATCTGCAATCCATTATTTTATCTATTCTCTCCCGATTTTGGATCAGTTTTACTAATGCCAGTATTCATTGTCGGTAAGAATGCTTTATTTGCCTGCGGCGGATTACGAAAATAGAAAAAGAAATCCTCATTTGGAGAAATCACCATCGGTGTTTTCTCTAAATTCTTGTATTGTTCCATCGCCAACCAAAAATCGTAAAAAGACGGATTAGCCTCCCTCGCATTCAATAAAAGACGAATACTTTCAGCCTGACCTTCACCACGAGTAATTTCAGCATCACGCTTTGCCGCTGCTACAATTTCTTCATATTCACGATTAGCTTCTGCTACAATACGATCTCGCTCTTGTTGACCACGAGCACGGATATTTTCCGCAGCAGCTTCACGTTCAGCTGCCATTTGCCGATAGACATCTTCTGAAACAGCATCAGTCAAATCGGTTTTACGAATACGCACATCAACAATGGTAATACCCAACGAACCTGCATCTACAGAAAACTGCTTCTGTACTTCAGCCATCATCGCGCCTCGTTCATCCGATAAGGCTGCTTTAAATTCTCGCTTACCATAAACAGCACGCAAAGCGTCAATAAACCGTGGTGCAAGGTTTTCACGTGCCGCAATTTGTGGACGCCCAGAAGCAATGCGCTGTAAAAACAACTTAGGATCTGTAATACGGTAAATAAAGAACGCATCCACCTCATAATACGCACCACCACGAACCTGTACAGATTGTGTAGGAACATCGTAACGCAATAACCGATTATCAACAATGATCATCTTATCGATAAAGGGCGCCTTGAAATAGATTCCAGGATTAGATTCTACCTGAACAATTTGTCCAAAACGCTTAATTGCTACTTGTTGACGAGGATAGACGATAAATACGGACATCCACAAAATCATCAAAACAAACACTATAGCACTAAAAACAAACAAAAAGCGAGATTGCTGCATAATTAATCTCCTCCAGAAATACGAGAATCTAAGAGTAACGCAGGACGCGCTGATGTTGCCTTTACTTTTTCCGATGACTTGCTACGCAACAATTCGTTCAAAGGTAAATAAGGCACCGCTGGAGAATTTGCCTGATCAAGAACCAGCTTATTTGGTGAAGAAAGAATCCGCCCCATCGTCTCCATATAGAGACGATAGCGAGCAGCTTCTGGTGAAATCGCAGCCTCACGAGCTATCGCCTGAAAACGTTCAGCACGCCCTGTTGCCTCTTCAACCATTTGTGCCTTTTCACCTTTTGCGATTTCCCGTGTGCGTGAAGCTTCACCATTTGCTAAACCAATTTTCGTAAAACGCACACGATTCCCCTCTTCAATCATTCTTCCACGTTCCTGCTCCGCCTGCTGAACAGAATTAAACGCAGCAGCAACCTTTGTCGGAGGAGCAGCTTCACTGATAGACACACGGCTTATTTCAACACCAAGTTGATATTTATCTACAGTCAACTGAATAATCTTTCTGACGTCATTAGCAACTTCTTCTTTCTTGTCACGTAAAACATCATCAACCGGCCGCGAACCAATGACCTCACGCATTGCACTCTCAGCAACTTGGCGGACTGTTCCCTCTTGATCATTCACATTGAATAAAAACTGACTAGGGTATGAAATCCGATAGTAAACGGAAAAATTAACATTAACGATATTCTGATCACTTGAAAGCATTAAGCCATCACTTTGTTGCGCCTGACCAGGCTTCCCACCAATCGCAATTGTTTTTTCCGTTAAAGGTACTTTCATATAGGTCTCAATTGGCCAAAAATGAAAATGCAACCCATCACCAATAATGCCTTCTTTAGGGATGCCAAAGCGCAACTCTACCGCTTGTTCATTTTGCTGAACAATATAAATTGACTGGTATAGCCAAAAAAACACAATAAGCAGAAGGAATAAAACAGAAAAACTGCTTCTCCCGAATTGTTTAAACTGATCCTGCCCTTTGCGCAAAATATCATTAAGATTAGGACCATTTTCGCCACCATTACCGCCACCAGAACCAAAGAGATTCTTAGCTGGTGTTTTTTTGTCACCACTGTTTTTATCGCCACTCCACGGGCCACCACCATTTTGATTTGTCCAGGGCATTATCACCTCTTTAACTGATTACCACTACTCGAACACCAACCATTTGCTTGATCTTATAGGGTGTCTCTTACCTCATTACAATACAACTGATAACCCCTTCCACTTCATATTACAAAAAATTATTTCCGCTCATAAACAACAAAACGTGTCGGATGACTATCTTTATCCCCTTTTGGAATATCTTGTGTTTGCACAATAGTCCACTTTTCTTTATCAAAAACAGGAAAAAAACTATCACCTTCTATAGAAGCTAAAACTTCTGTAAGAAATATTTTATCAGCCATATGCAACCCTTGTTGAAAAATTGCACCACCACCAATAATAAAAATTTCCTCTACATCATTTTGAGAAGCAACGCTTGTTGCAAGAGAACAAGCTTGCGATAAAGAGTGAGCAACAACAGCCCCCTCAGCACAAAAGGTACAATCACGCGTAATGACGATATTTGTACGCCCTGATAAAGGTCTCCCGATAGAATCCCAAGTTTTTCTTCCCATAATAATGGGCTTACGCAACGTCAAAGCTTTAAAGCGTTGCAAATCCGTCGATAAATGCCACGGCATTGCACCTTCACGACCGATAACACCATTTTCTGCAACAGCAGCAATTAAACAAATGGAAATCGTCATATTGCTACCGGCGCTTTAATATGAGGTTGTGCTTCATAATTAAGCAACTCAAAATCCTCAAATTGAAAAGAAAAAAGATCTGTTACCGCTGGATTTATGCGCATACATGGCAAAGCATTTGGTATACGAGACAATTGATATTTTGCCTGTTCAAAATGATTAGAATAAAGATGAGCATCTCCCAGAGTATGAATAAAATCGCCTACTTTAAGACCGCTTACTTGCGCAATCATCATCGTTAGCAATGCGTAGGATGCAATATTGAATGGAATACCTAAGAAAATATCCGCCGAACGCTGATAAAGTTGACAAGATAATTTACCCTCCGCAATGTAAAATTGAAAAAGACAATGACACGGAGGTAACGCCATTTCCTCTATTAATGCAGGATTCCAAGCTGATACAATCAAGCGACGAGAATCTGGCGTTTCCTTAATCATCGTTAAAAGATTGTTAATTTGATCAATATGGCGTCCATCAGGAGCAGGCCAAGAACGCCACTGATAACCATAAACAGGACCAAGATTTCCCTTTTCATCAGCCCATTCGTCCCAAATCGACACACCATGCTCTTTCAACCAAGCGATATTTGTATCGCCTTTAAGAAACCACAAAAGCTCATAAATAATTGAACGTAAGTGTAGCTTCTTTGTTGTCAACAACGGAAATCCTGCTTGTAAATCAAAGCGCATCTGATACCCAAAGATAGATCGCGTGCCAACACCCGTTCGATCTGTCCGATCAATACCCTGATTTAAAACATGAGATAAAAGAGCAAGATATGACTTCATAGGGCTATTATGTCCGATTCTTCTCATTATAGAAAATAAAAACTGTAAAATCCGTACAAACATAATTCAAATCTTTTTCCAAAAACATCTTACACAAGAAATTATCATGATCTGACTAAATTTTTGATGCAAAAGATAAAATACTATAGACAGCTTCTAAAAAAATGACATAAATGAACAAAGATGGATAAACATCAAATAAAGGGATCGACTATGGAAAAACAAGAAGCTTTAAAACCACATGATACAAGAAAACGTATCTGGGCTATCGTGTCCAGTGCATCAGGTAATCTAGTAGAATGGTATGACTTTTATGTTTATTCCTTTACATCTATTTATTTTGCATCACAATTCTTTCCCTCAGATGGCAATGTCGTTACGCAACTTTTAAAAGCGGCTGGTGTCTTTGCTATTGGTTTTCTTATGCGCCCAATCGGCGGATGGCTTTTTGGCTTCATTGCCGATCGTTACGGACGCAAACGCTCAATGCTTATCTCTGTTTTTATGATGTGTGGTGGTTCGTTCTTAATCGCCCTACTTCCTACCTATGAAACCATTGGAGTGGCAGCAGGAATTCTTTTACTTTTACTCAGAATGCTTCAGGGGCTTTCTGTCGGTGGTGAATATGGTACAACAGCAACTTATATGAGCGAAATCGCCCTCAAAAATCGCCGTGGATTTTTTAGCTCTTTCCAATATACCACACTGATTGGTGGTCAACTTCTAGCCAGTCTCGTTATATTCATTTTAGCGCTTTATCTCACCGAAGATCAGCTAAAAGCGTGGGGCTGGCGTATTCCATTTGCCATTGGTGGATGCGGCGCAATTGTTGCGATTTATCTACGCCGCACACTCCATGAGACAACGACCAAAGAAAGTCGTTCTAGTGCACAAGCTGGTAGTATTAGGGGACTTCTGAGTAACCACCGAAAAGCTTTTTTTCTAGTTATCGGCTTTACCGCTGGAGGATCGCTCACATTTTACACCTATACGACTTACATGCAGAAATATCTGATCACAACCACCGGCTTTGATAAACATACAGCCACAACTATAATGACTGCTGCACTCTTTGTTTTCATGTTACTCCAACCCCTCTTTGGTTCTCTCGCAGATAAAATTGGAACAAGAACTTCTCTCCTTATTTGGAGTGTCTTATCTATTATCTTTACCATTCCTGGACTTAATATGATTGGTAATACTGATAGTACATGGATTGCTTTATCAGTCATTACTGGAATGCTCTGCATTATGAGCTTTTATACATCTATCTCTGGCATTGTAAAATCAGAAATGTTTCCCGCTTCAGTACGAGCGATAGGAGTTGGGCTCTCTTATGCTATTGCCAACGCACTGTTTGGCGGTTCTGCTGAATATGTCGCGCTTGGATTAAAAGATCTTGGATATGAATCTGTCTTCTATTTTTATATAACCGGCATGATGATTATTGCATTCATTGCTGTTCTCTTAATGCCAGATGCTCGCAAAAAAGGGTATTTACAAGGAGACGATATTCATTAACCTTTAATGTTAACAAACAAGGGTTTCAACAAAAAAAGCAAAGCCCAGTATTCTGGGCTTTTTTATATTCTTTCCAATAGAAGTTTAAAGCTCACAGTTTTTTATCCCTTCAAACACTCTAAAGAAGCAATGTTCCCTCCTACACACGCCGCTTATAAAAACAAATGGCTTCATATTATTATGTAATAAATACTTCTTTTGCTGAATTTAATTCACTGAAGATAAAAAACGTTTGATTTATTTTAATATTCCCATTCCCACTCAACGTTGAAGAAAAGTGATTATCTTTCAAGAAATTTTATCAATAATAAAGATTACACTCATGATTTTGTTTAATACGTTCTTAATAGTACCCCCCTCATGCAAAACAAATCCTTTCATGAAAAATAGAAAATACCATTATATTATGAATTCGCACACTTTTTTGAGAAACATTTCTCAATGCACCCAACTCCATTTCACAACGACACCCGTGAATGACATAACGTAAAAGCCCCGTAAAGTATAAACATGGGCATCACTCTCTTTACACTTAATAAAAGTGCAAGCCGCTATCATTATACTATTGAGGAACTCTTAATATTGTACTCCCCCTTAACACTTAAGATCATTCCTAAAAAGTATTTTAACTGATACACCAACCTCGCATGCAATAGTCAATAACATCATTTTACGAAACAACATCAAGCATATAAACTAAAGAGTATCATATCTTCATAAGCACTCTGCATATGCAAATAATTCACAATCAAACAAAAAATAATATTTCCTTAAGGATAGTAAAAAGCGCATGATTTACGCAATATAACAACACCATAAGCCCAAAACAGCACTGATAGCTCTAGAAAAAATCTTTATGTTTCCCTGAAAAATTATCATGGTACAATGGCGTTTTTATAATGCACATCGTAAATAGCTTTAAAAAGAAGAAAAGTTATAAATCTAAAAGGGGAATACTTCATGAATAATCAAACAACTTTAGACCCACATGATACAAGGAAACGTATTTTTGCTATCATGTCCAGCGCATCAGGAAATCTGGTAGAATGGTACGACTTCTATGCTTACTCCTTTGCATCGGTTTATTTTGCCTCACAATTTTTTCCTGAAGATGAAGATATCGTTACACAACTGTTAAAAACAGCAGGAATCTTTTTTATTGGCTTTCTTATGCGTCCAATTGGAGCATGGCTCTTTGGATTCATTGCGGATCGTTATGGACGTAAACGCTCAATGCTTATTTCTGTTTTTATGATGTGTGGTGGCTCTTTTCTCATTGCCATACTTCCTACTTATAAAACCTTGGGAATAACAGCAGCATTCCTTCTCCTTTTTGTCCGTATGTTTCAAGGACTTTCCGTTGGAGGTGAATATGGTACAGCAGCAACTTATATGAGCGAAGTTGCACCCAAAAATCGTCGCGGGCTCTTTGCTTCTTTTCAATATGCAACAACGATCTCAGGTCAACTTCTCGCAAGTTTTATAATATTTATTTTAGCCCTTTACCTTACTGAAGATCAGTTAAAAGCGTGGGGATGGCGTATTCCTTTTGTGATTGGTGGCTTTGGAGCAATCGTTGCAATTTATCTGCGTAGTTTGCTCCATGAAACAACAACCCACAAAAGCCGCTCTGAAAAACATGCTGGTAGTCTTCGAGAACTTTTTCGCAATCATAAAAAAGCTTTCTTTTTGGTTGTTGGCTTTACAGCTGGTGGATCACTCACATTTTATACATACACTACTTATATGCAAAAATATCTGATCACAACCACCGGCTTTGATAAACAAACTGCAACAACGATAATGACTGCCGCCCTCTTTATTTTTGTGCTACTCCAACCCCTTTTTGGTTCCCTAGCCGATAAAATTGGAGCAAGAGCTTCACTCATTAGTTGGGGGCTATTATCCATTATCTGCACTATCCCTGTACTTAAAATGATCGGTAATGCCCATAATCCATGGACAGCACTCTTAATCATTATTGGAATACTCTGTGTTATGAGTTTTTATACGTCCATTGCTGGTATCATAAAAGCAGAATTGTTCCCTGCTTCAATCCGAGCAATTGGTGTTGGATTTGCTTTTGCCATTGGCAACGCACTCTTTGGCGGTTCTGCCGAATATGTAGCGCTTGGATTAAAAAATATGGGATACGAATCTGTTTTCTTTTTTTACATAGTTGGTATGATGGTCATTGCACTCATCTCTATTCTTCTTATGCCCGATATAGATAAAGGAGGATATCTCGATAAAGACGATAGACTTCATTAAACTTATTTTCTGGATAAAAAAAAAAGCCCAAGAAATTGGGCTTTTTTTATCTCCTCTCCATCCTAACAAAGAACGAAAATTCTGCCCCGCATTCGTCTTACAAACAACTCAGTTTCTCTTAAATTGTCTATAGTTACTGCCCTCTTTATGTAATTTACTTGATAAGATTCTATAGGCAAGCCCTACCCTAAATATTTATCATGATATCTGAAAAACACCTCATACGGAAAACCTTATATGAGCCTTACCTCCCCCTCCTAAATAATGATGTGTGGTGATACAACAAGATAAGCAAGGACACAAAATCCCCTTTTACATTATTTAAGCTTTATGAAATGTCTTCAGTTTTTGGGCTTTCTGCTCATAAAGACCATCTCTTCTATAATCTTCCGGTATGCCAATAATTGCATTCTTCTCATAAAGTTTAAAGGTATCTTGATCTACTTTTCAATGTTCTCTCCCTTTAAATGCAACGTGATAACTTTTTATTCTATAACACAAGTAAAAATCTTAAAACGAATGACAACATAACTCTAATAAATCATCTTAAAGAGTTTCCCTAAGAAATTATTATAATACAATTGAATTTTTCTGGAAATCATAAACAATTATGTTTAGAAAATATAAAATATAAATCCAAAAGGGGAACAATTCATGAAAAATGAAACAACTTCAGCATCACAGGATGCAAGAAAACGTGTTTTTGCTATTATAGCAAGCGCATCAGGAAATCTCGTAGAATGGTATGATTTTTACGTTTACTCATTTGCATCAATTTATTTTGCATCACAATTCTTTCCCTCCGATGGTGATACGATTACGCCACTGTTAAAAACCGCGGGTGTGTTTTTTATTGGCTTTCTTATGCGCCCTATTGGAGCTTGGTTTTTAGGATTTGTCGCCGATCGTTATGGACGTAAACGCTCGATGCTTATATCCATTTTTATGATGTGTGGTGGCTCTTTTTTCATCGCCATACTTCCCACCTATGAAACCTTAGGAATAACATCAGCAATCCTTTTACTTTTAGCTCGGATGATGCAAGGACTTTCAGCGGGTGGTGAATATGGTACAGCAGCCACTTATATGAGCGAAGTTGCTCTCAAAAAACATCGTGGGCTTTTTGCTTCTTTCCAATCAGCCACCCTTATTACAGGTCAACTTCTTGCCAGCTTCATTATATTTATTCTAGCATCTTATCTCTCTGAAGATCAGTTAAAAGCATGGGGATGGCGCATTCCTTTTGTGATTGGTGGTTTCGGGGCAGTGATTGCGATTTATCTGCGTCGTTCTCTCCACGAAACAACCACGAAAGAAAGCCGCTCTCACAAACACTCTGGCAGTCTTAAGGAACTTCTCACCAAGCATACAAAAGCCGTTGTCGTAATTGCATGCTTTGCATCAGGAGGATCACTCACATTTTACACCTTTACGACTTATATGCAAAAATATCTAATCACAACCACCGGCTTTGATAAACATACCGCAACAACGATTATGACAGCTGTACTATTTATTTTCATCCTATTCCAACCCATAGCTGGTATCATAGCCGATAAAATTGGAACAAAAACTTTACTTATCATTTGGAGTATACTCTCTGTCATCTTTACATTTCCTGGACTCTGGATAATCGGTAATACGCATAGTATATGGGTTGCCTTTTCCGTCATTATTGGCTTGCTCTTCATTATGAGCATGTATACATCCATCTCTGGTGTCGTCAAATCAGCAATGTTTCCCTCTTCAATACGCGCATTAGGCGTTAGCATCTCTCATGCCATTGGCAACGCCTTATTTGGTGGTTCTGCTGAATACGTCGCGCTTGGATTAAAAAAGTACGGTCATGAATCACTCTTTTATTTTTATATAACCGTCGTGATGATCATGGCATTCATTGCTCTTCTCTTTGTCCCGAGTATGCGTAAAGGAGGCTACCTCCAAGAGGATGAAAAACATTAACCCTTTTTATCAACGAAAAAGCCCAAGAAATTGGGCTTTTTTTATCATTATCACAAATTTAATATTGTTTAAATTTTATGAAGTGCATTAAGGTGCTTAGCAACTAGATAATAAAAAGTCAGTCGACTTTTTCTACGCTCTCCAGACATCATCTCAGCCACTTTTGAAACAGCCATTTTAGCACTCTTCTCATCGGCTTCTAAAACATCTTGAACCCATTTTTCAACACGTTCTAACTCTTTTGGATCCGATGTAGCAACAAGCGCTGCATCCTGCTTTTTCATCACTAAAGCTAAACGACGGCTAAGTCGTTCTACTGCTGCTTCATCGGGATTTGAATCATATAGTTTAATATCTGCTAAATTATTTGTCATTTTGCATCATCTCCTCTCCAAAAATGAGCGGACTATACTTTACAGCCGCATCATATAGCTCCATAAATAATTAGAGGATTAAAAATATTAACAACCCCCCCTTTTCCTAAGACTGTTCTTCATCTATATTTAGAGGGCTGGTTTACCAGCTATGGTAATAAATGGACGGTGAAATAAACCTATTGGACCCGGGGGCGGTACCCGGCGCCTCCACCAAAATATAAGAAACCAAAGTTATATTTTGGTGGGGGCGAAATAGGATCGACAAGGGTGTAAAGATCGCTCTTTTACTCGGCATTGTACCACCGTTATCGGGCTAAATGAGTAGTTGCAAATGACAACTATGCGGAAGCACGTCTCGCCGCTTAAGGTGGTGTGAATGTTTCAATTTGAGCCTTAAACCGTCGCAGGTTTAAGCGGGGTTCGGAGGCACCTGGCAACAGAAGCCTTCACTTTTTTAAATGTTGTTGATTGATCTTTCAGACGTTATCAGACATTATTTACCATAGAGTTTCGTATTTATTCGATTTATTGAGGTGCATCGTAGAAAAAATACTGCTAATTTAAAATATATTCTGTCACACAATATCAATACGCCCCATTCTGCTACGTGAAATAAAAGGAATAAACTTCGATGGTTAAAGATCAAATCCGTTACGATATTCTCGTTCAGGATGCGCTTCGTGGAGTTATCCGTAAAGTTTTATCGGAAGTTGCCAAAGCAGGTCTTCCGGGAAATCATCATTTTTTTATAACTTTTTTGACAAATGCCCCAGGCGTTAAAATTTCTCCTCGGCTAAAAAATCGCTATCCCGAGCAAATGACAATCGTCTTACAACATCAATTTAGAGATCTCAGTGTTTCAGAAACAGCTTTCGAAGTAACCCTCTCTTTCAGGGAAATAACCGAAAAGCTCGTGATTCCTTTTACTTCCATTCAGGTCTTTTATGATCCTGTAGCAGCATTTGAAGCAGCATTTGATCTGCCCTCAAATCTGACCTCTGGAGAAAGTGAAAATTCAGAAAATACCTCAACTACGCCCATTACCTTATCAAACAAACAAAAAATAGAAAATACGCTTACAAAAGAACAAAATCTCAGTACAAACAAAGAACCTTCAAATAACGATGCAAAACAAAGTCAAAGTGCTGATGTTGTATCTTTAGATTCCTTTCGGAAAAAATAATTTTTCTCATGACTGAATTGATTAATCTTCGCCAATTTCGAAAACAAAAAAAACGTACAGAAAAATCTCTTCGTGCTGAGCAAAATCGTTATCGTTTTGGACGAACAAAAACTGAAAAAAATTTTGAGCAACAAAAATCTTTAAAAACGCAAAAATTTCTTGATCAAAATCGTTTACGAAACGACGAATAAAGGTGGAAAAATGCACGAAAATAATTCTATCGATTGGTCAAAAGTCATTCCACGAAAGATATCTGTTCGCGTTGATGGACACGCAACAAGCGTCTCTTTAGAACCACCATTTTTAGATATTCTAAAAGATATAGCCCGCCAAAAAGGACAATCTTTAGCCTTTATTATCACCGATATTGATAGCAAAAGACCACAACAAGTAAATCTTTCGGCTTCGTTACGCGTTTATGCCCTTCAAAGCGTTCTCACCCAACGCCTTTAATGTTTGTGCTTATTTTTTACGTTCTCTTTCTGTCTGTTCAACTGAAACTGTTGTGACTTTTTAAGAGAAGTTTTTTTAATCTAGAACTTCAATAAAAAAAAGACTACAAAAGAGAGATAATGAGTAATTTTTCTGATCACACCATACCTTTCTTTGAAGAAGATTCCCCTCCAGACCATGATAAGAAGAGCTCTGGTTTTTTCTCCCATACTCTAAAAGAACAAAAATCATATAACACAGATTATTTAGAACAACTCAATCCAGAACAGCAACAAGCTGTTATGAATACTGAGGGACCTCTTTTAGTTCTTGCAGGTGCTGGTACAGGAAAAACGCGCGTTTTAACAACCCGTATTTCTCACATTTTACGCTCTGGACTTGCCTCTCCTCAGCAAGTACTTGCTGTCACTTTCACCAACAAAGCAGCACGTGAAATGAAAATACGTATTGGTGAACTTATTGGAGAAGTTGTTGAAGGTATGCCTTGGCTTGGAACCTTTCATTCCACTGGCGCTAAAATTTTACGCCGTCACGCAGAGCTTGTTGATTTAAAAAGAAACTTTACAATTCTCGATAGCGATGATGTTCTTCGACTTTTAAAACAGCTTATTCAAGCTGAAGGATTAGACGATAAGCGTTGGCCCGCACGAAACCTTGCCATGATGATTGATTCTTGGAAAAATCAAGGACTTTCACCAAAACATATCTCAAAAAGTGATGCTCATTCCTTTGGTAACGGCATGGGACGTGAACTTTATCACAATTATCAAAATCGATTAAAAGATCTTAATGCTTGTGATTTTGGTGACCTTCTACTTCATTCTATCTCTATCTTCCAACATAATCCAGATATTCTTCGCGAATATCATTCTCAATTTCGTTATATTCTTGTCGATGAATATCAAGATACAAATACAGCACAATATCTTTGGCTTCGCCTTTTGGCCCAACATCCTCAAGGTCAACATGTTAATCTTTGTTGTGTTGGCGATGATGATCAATCCATTTATGGATGGCGTGGTGCAAAAGTCGAAAACATATTACGTTTTGAAAAAGATTTTCCTTCTGCTAAAATTATTCGTCTAGAACGCAATTATCGCTCAACATCCCATATTCTCAAAACCGCCTCCCATCTCATTGCTCATAACGAAGAAAGGCTGGGAAAAGTCCTTTTTTCTGCTCAAATAAAGAGTGAGGAAGAAAAGGTAAAAATTCATTCAGCATGGGATTCGGCAGAAGAAGCACGAGCAATCGGAGAAGAAATCGAACGCGCACAACAAACCGGTCATGCATTAAATCATATGGCTATATTGGTACGCGCATCATTTCAAATGCGTGAATTTGAAGATCGCTTTGTAACACTTGGCCTTAATTATCGCGTCATTGGTGGTCCTCGTTTTTATGAGCGAATGGAAATACGTGATGCCATGGCTTATTTACGCGTTGTTGTCCAACCTACTGATGATTTAGCTTTTGAGCGTGTTATTAATACACCAAAACGCGGCATAGGAGATGCAACCCTGCGCATTCTTTATGAGAGTGCACGTGCACGTGCTGTTCCTCTCTTTTCTGCTGCCGCTGACATCATTGAAACAGATGAATTAAAGCCTAAGGCACGCAGTGCGTTACGAAGCCTCATTGAAAGCTTCCGCCGCTGGCAAAATATGCTTCAAGACACTCCTCATAGAGAACTTGCCGAGATCGTCCTTGATGATTCTGGTTATACAACCATGTGGTTAGAAGATCGCTCACCAGAGGCTCCTACAAGACTAGAAAATCTTAAAGAAATGATTCGTTCCATGGAACAATTTGAAAATCTTCAAAGTTTTTTGGAACATGTTGCACTCGTTATGGAAACGGAAAATAATGAAAATATGGATGCAGTCAACATCATGACACTTCATTCAGCCAAAGGACTTGAATTTGAAACAGTTTTTCTTCCAGGTTGGGAAGAAGGACTCTTTCCCCACCAACGCTCATTAGATGAAGGTGGACGTTCAGGATTAGAAGAAGAACGGCGCCTTGCTTACGTAGGTCTAACAAGAGCAAAAAAACATTTGCATATATGGTTTGTATCTAATCGAAGAATTCATGGACTTTGGCAACCTGCTCTTCCCTCCCGTTTTCTAGATGAATTACCAGCAGAACATATAGAAGTTGTAGAAATGGAAACATCCTATGGTGGTTATGGAAAATCTTCCTTTCAACATCACGATTCCTTTTATACTGACTATGCAACAGCAAGACAAAAGCGTGCACAAAAAAACAAGAATATTGAAGGGAAAGTTATCTCTCAATCAATCTCTCATGCACCATCAGATTTTTCTGTCAATGATCGGATTTTTCACATAAAATTTGGTTATGGTCATATTACAGCAATAGACGATCATAAATTGACAATAATGTTCGAAAAAGCCGGAGAAAAGCGTGTACTAGACAATTTTGTAAACAAAGCTTAATTACAAGTAAACCACGATCAGTTTTTTCAAGAAACCACTTTATTTTATTCTGAATGTCATTTCCATTTACGAACAAAGGCTTCAATAGGCAAATTTTGCATATCAGGCAATGCGTTGTGAATTTTATCAAGCGGCCAATCCCACCAAGCCATATCTAAAAGGCATTCTATCACATTATTGGGAAAACGCATCCGCAACCGTTTAGCAGGCACCCCAACGACAATCGTATAAGGCAAAACATCTTTCGTTATAACAGCGTTCGCGCCAATGATAGCGCCATGACCAATAGTCACCCCAGGCATAATAACCGCACCATATCCAATCCACACATCATGCCCAATAATAACACGTTTTGCACAACGCCTTTCACGAAAACCACTATCTAATGCCATATAACGAAAATATTCGTTTGGACGATAGGTTATTTTATGCGTTGAAACGCGCTCCATAGGATGCTCCAACGCATTCATTCGTACATGAGATGCAATAGAACAAAAACGCCCAATATCGCTATAAATAGCCTCACTATTACGTTCTAAATAAGAAAAATCTCCAACGGTTACATCCCGTAAAATCACCCGCTCATTAATTTCCACATAGCGCCCTAATTTACAACCATGCAGCCGTGCCGTCGTATGGATACGAGGCTCACTTTCATGAAACCGAAGATCGTTCTCAATATTCATGCATCTTTCACCAATGTTTCATCATAGATATGGAAAGACATACCAATCAAGCCAATAAAATCAACCATGAAACACACATTGCAAAACAAACCTGCCGATGTTACAATTTCTCGATCTATTTAAGAGAGTCAAACTATGAAAAATGTAATACGCATCTTGGGGCTGACAATCATATTTCTTGCAGGTGTTTTTATTTATGATACGCTGACAAATAAGCCTTTAGGTGATAACTTTACTCTCACTGATTCTAATGGAAAAAATATTACTGAGGCTGATGTTCGAAGCAAGCCTTCAATAATTTTTTTCGGCTTCACTATGTGTCCTGAAAGCTGCCCTACCACACTGATGAATCTTGATCGATGGCTTACAGCCCTTGGGCCTGAAGCTGATAAATTAGGTATATGGTTTGTGACTGTTGATCCTGAACGTGACACACCAAAAGTACTCCATGATTATCTCAGTAATTTTAACAATAAAATTGTTGGCATCAGCGGAGATCCTGAAAAAGTTCATAAAATGGTCAATTCTTTCAACATCGTTGCTGAAAAAGTCCCTGAAACAGATGGAAACTATACATATAACCATACAGCAGCAATTTTTTTACTCAAAAAAGGTGGAAAATTAGCTGGCGTTATCCGTTATGACACGAAAGAAAGCGATAGCGAATTAAAAGATGAAATCGCCATTGAACGGTTAAAAAAACTCATCTTAAACTAAAAAAACCGATCAAAAGAAAGAACAGCATGTCGCAACAAATTCGCCTCTATTATACTGCTTCTAAAAATGAAGCAGAACGGTTCTATACCCTTATAGAAACAGCCTTTGACGAAGAAGGGTATCCTCTTGCTCTTACAGAGATAGATGAACAAAATGCTGTATATGAGCTTTCTCTATATGTCGATCAAGACAATCAAGAGAACGCATTGAAACGTTTTGCTCAAATCCTTTCTATAGATTTTGATAAAATTAATATGGAAGTTTTACCCAACATTGATTGGGTACAAAAAAGCCTAGAAGGACTAAAACCTGTGCAAGCCGGTCCTTTTTTCCTTCATGGAAGTCACAACCGAAACGCCATTCCAGCAAATGTTCTCCCTATTGAAATTGAAGCTAATCAAGCTTTTGGCACCGGACATCATGGAACAACAGCCGGTTGTTTAGAAATGATTGCCAAAGTCATGAAACACGAAAATCCCAAAAATGCCCTTGATCTTGGTACTGGGAGCGGTGTACTAGCCATTGGCATAGCAATGCTCAAACCAATTACTGTTCTTGCATCCGATATTGACCCAATTGCTGTTCAAGTTGCACAACACAATATCGAATTCAATGGTGTCAAGGAATATATTACAGCTATTACAGCAACAGATTTTGCCCATGATGCAATTGCATCACGAGCCCCTTTTGATCTCATCGTTGCCAATATCCTTGCTAATCCGCTTATTGAACTTGCGCAAGAAGTAGTAAAAGCACTTCAAAAAGGGGGATCACTTATACTCTCTGGAATTCTTGAAGAACAACATGCCCATGTTTTAGAGACTTATATACAACAAGGACTCAAGCATATCGAAACATACCACCGGCAAGGATGGGTTACGATACATCTGAAATAAAATAAAAGAAAAGGACGTCGTTATGTATCAATCTTTTGAGGCGACAACAAATCCTGCTTATGCAGCAGAACGCATTTCTTGCCTTCGTAAAGAACTCGATCACCTTGGACTCGATGGTTTTCTTGTTCCGCGGTGCGATGAGCATCAAGGAGAATATGTCCCCCCTCATGCTCAACGCCTTAGCTGGTTAACCGGCTTTACTGGATCAGCTGGGATTGCACTGATTTTAAAAAACAAAGCCATCATATTTACAGATGGGCGATATAAGCTCCAAGTTCGCCAACAAACTGATCCTGATATTTTTAATTATGAAGATCTCATAACTTGTCCTCCCTCACAATGGCTTGAAAAAAATGGTCAAAAACTTTCTATTGGCTTTGATCCATGGCTCCACACGATTGCTGCCACCGATGCATTGAGAAACGCATTAGAAATGAAAGCAGGTGGAAAACTTGTAGAAGTTCAACATAATCCCATTGATTTGCTCTGGCATAATCAACCAAAGTTACCACAATCTGCCTTATCAATTCACCCTCTCAAATATGCTGGGTGCGATACAGATGAAAAACTCGCTTTGATTTACAAAGATATACAGCAAACTCATGCAAATGCTTTTATTTTTACAGACCCCTCTTCCATTGCATGGACATTCAATATACGGGGCAATGATGTTTCCAACACGCCTTTTTCCCTTTGTTTTGCTCTCATTCCACTTAACGAAACACCAGCCTTATTCATTGACAGCAAAAAACTTGGTGTAGAACAGAAACAATATCTGGAACGTTATGCAAAATTATATGAACCAGAACAGCTTATTCCCAAGATCAAAGAGTATGTTCAAAAAGGGACCGTGTTTGCCTTAGATCCACAGCTAACATGCGAAAAATTACGAACTGTTATTGAAGAAAAAAATAGCTCTTTTATCACACTTACCGATCCTGCTGCTCTACCACGTGCCATTAAAAATGACACAGAACTCAATGGCGCACGCAAAGCGCATCTACGCGATGGTGTTGCCCTAACCCGTTTTTTTTCTTGGTTAGATAAACAAATACCAGGGTCAATAAGTGAAATTTCTGCTGCTCAAAAATTAGAAGAATTTCGCATAAATACAGCAAACGAAATGGGAGAAAAACTTAAAGATCTTTCTTTTGATACAATTTCAGCAGCAGGAGAAAATGGCGCCATTATTCATTATCGTGTAACAACACAAACAAATAAACAACTCAATGCTGGTGAACTTTATCTTGTTGATTCAGGTGGCCAATATCGTGATGGAACGACAGATGTCACACGTACAGTAGCAATTGGGAATATTGGAGAAGAAGAAAAACGCTGTTTTACGCTTGTCCTCAAGGGCATGATTGCTCTTTCAACTGCTTGCTTTCCCAAAAGAACCCGTGGACAAGACATTGATATTCTAGCACGCATTGCATTGTGGAAAGCTGGTTTTGATTATGCCCATGGCACCGGTCATGGTGTTGGATCTTATCTTTCTGTCCATGAAGGACCGCAAAATATTTCTCGCAAAGGGTGCCAAGAACTCATCTCCGGTATGATTCTTTCAAACGAGCCAGGCTATTACCGCGAAGGCGCTTTTGGTATCCGTCTTGAAAATTTGATGATAGTAAAGCCAGCACAAAAAATTGATGGTGGAGATATAGAAATGCTCTCGTTTGAGACACTCACACATTGCCCCATTGATCGACGGTTAATCCTTCCAGAGCTTTTGACACAAGAAGAACGGCAATGGCTCAATGATTACCATGCGCGCGTTTATCAGATGAATGCACCTTACTTAAATGAAGAAGATAAAAAATGGGCAAAAGAAGCAACAATGCCCCTTTAAATCAAGCAACCTATAACTTTTACCCTTTCTACAAAAACAGCACCGTCTTTTTTTAGAGAAAAATATGTACTTGCGTCAGGAAATACAAAAAATATTTCTACAAGATACTTCACGTTTTTTCTGATATGTCAAACACTGACCTAGGTGAAGCAGAGTGAGATACGCCTGCACGTGATAATGCTTATTTTGGGTATTACCATCTAGACACTACCATATCCCTAGTTTCTTTATATGGAAACTCTCGTTATATTTTGTAATCCTTCGCATCGTATTTCTAAAACACCTATTATAACCAGCTTATTACGCTGTTTGGATTCAAAAATTCTGCATATTTATTCGAATAAATTTTACCTTTTTGTTTGCTTCACAATGATAATTTATATTATTTTAATTCTTGAATCATTTTCAATAGTTGTAATTCATTATAATACATATTGCTACAATAAAATAGAATCTGCTATGAAATAAAATTAAGTTAGAATTAAAAGAAGGAGCATACTGATAACATCAGCGTTAAAGTTTTTTATTTATTTGCATAGTTAACAGTAAAATATTATTTTCTAGACTATTACTTACTGTTGAAAAAAAGTTACCCACAATATAGATAGTTTCCAACTACACAGTATAAAAACAACATATATGGAGGCATGTGTTTTGACCTGAATGTGTTATTCAGCTAAAAATTAACAACAATAACAGAGGATATGAAAAACTAGATAACACAAAAACAGTCACGTAAATAAAGAAGATTCAAACTCTCTACAGAGTTTTACAAATGCTCTGAAAAATACACAATAAAACGTGTGTCTTATAGCTTGTTAGTTAACAAAATCTTAAGCACAGATCTTAGTAATCTATATCCTTTCCTTATCCAGTATTTTAGAAATAAAGTGACTATCCTAATGCGTATAATTTTATTTTGTTCCGTAATATTATTATTTGGATGCTATATTGGGCCTTCTGTATTGAAGGAAATTACTAAATTTAAGCGAATTCCTATTGCTTTATTTTCTGAAAATCAAGTCATTACTCCAAATCAGTACGATAAATTATACGAAGAGTACGTAAAGACACAATATCCTGATAATATATACGAAGAGCGCCTAGAAATTGCAAAAAAATATCTGGATAATAAGAGTTATGGTGTATATCATGTTCTAAGCCCTGGGATGGTAGTACTAATTCCTGAAAATATAAATCTTATCCATGCGAAAGTTGTTTGGTGTGCATGCCTTGTGGACTTATTACAGGGAGAGTACAATAAAAAATTTCCAGCATTATCCCTACCTACCTACATACATAAGCTACGTTCTCAATATAATTGGAAAGAAAACGATTTCATTTGGGCAAAAAATTTGGTCATGAACTCGACAGATCCAATGTTTAGATACGCACGAATGATATTTAATTCTGAAATATTCTCAATCCAAATACTAGCTCTAATAAACGAAATTTCCTATGCTGAGAAATTTGAGAGAGATGAAGGAAGTCAGGAAAAAAATTATGCTGCTAGACGCATTAGCGAATATCCGAAATTTTGTAATGAAATTGGACAAGTGTACCATCTAATAATGCCTGATAAGTATAGGTACCAGTAATCTTTTATAAATTCAACATAATAAACAACTCGCATTTATATCCCTTATTCATTTATAGCGGAATGTTTTATTATATTTTGTAATCTTCCGCGTTACATTTCTATTACGGCATTTTGGATTAAATTCTACATATTTGTTCAAAAATTTTACCTTTCTTCACAGTAATAATTTATATCTTTTACTAATAATAACCTTGCATATTCTTCATCATAATAGTTTAAGTTTAATATTTAAGTTCAACGTTAATTATTTTAATAACTTAATAAATATCAAAGTATATGGCGCTCTATTTTTGCAAAAAACAGCTCCTATTATCCCCTTTTTGATTTCATCCCCCCCAAAAATGTAAGAAAGATAATCATATCAACAGTATACGATCTTCTGGGAAACACCCTTTAAATATTATGTTTCTCAATCAGCTGTAGCCAAACCTCTTCATCGATAACCTCAACACCTAATTCTTCAGCTTTAGCCAATTTGGAGCCCGCTCCAGGTCCTGCAACAAGAAGATCTGTTTTTTTAGAAAGTGAACCAGATGTTTTAGCCCCTAATCGCTCTGCCAATGCTTTTGCTTCATCGCGTGACATATGCGACAAAGTTCCTGTAAAAACAATGATCTTCTCCGCTATTGGTGAAGAATCTGCTATGATAGGCTCTTCATCAAGAGGTGTTACTTCTTCAAGCAAAACAGATAAAATCTCACGGTTATGCGCTTCTTGATAAAAATCAACAATTGCGCTCCCTACCTGTGGTCCAATTCCTTCGATATTGGTAAGCTCCATCCAAGCCTCATTTCCTTCTTCATTTTTCTTATCACATGGCATAAGTGCTTCCATAGCCGCGGTCTCAAAAGCTGTATAATTTTTATAAGCACGTGCAAGGCGGCGTGCATTCACTTCGCCAACATGACGAATCCCTAATGCAAACAAAAAACGGCTCAAAGGAATTTCTCGGCGCGCATTAATGGCATCATACAATTTCCGCACTGAAACAGTACCAAAACCTTCCATATTTTCCAAACGTATCAAAGATTTTTCTTGGCGCCGTTGTAACGTAAAAATATCGGCTGGTGTATGAATACAAAGCGCTTCATCTTGAACATGGAAAAAGAACTCCACTTGTTTTTTACCCAAGCCCTCAATATCAAAAGCATTGCGTGAAACAAAATGACGAATACGTTCAATCGCTTGTGCCGGACAAATAAGCCCCCCTGTACAGCGACGCACGGCTTCTCCCACTTCACGAACAGCATGACTCCCACAAGCTGGGCACAAATGAGGAAAAATAAAAACAGCAGCATCTTTCGGGCGTTTTTCAATGATAACATCAATAACTTGAGGGATCACATCACCAGCACGTTGTACAATCACGCTATCGCCTACACGGATATCACGTCCTTCACGAATGGGCTCTCCTTTATGACCAATTCCCTTAATATAATCCTCATTATGCAAACTAGCATTGGTCACCACCACTCCACCAACAGTAATAGGCGTAAGACGTGCAACAGGTGTCAAAGCTCCCGTGCGACCAACTTGAATGTCAATATCTTCCAAAAGCGCTATCGCTTTTTCTGCTGGAAATTTATGGGCGATAGCCCAACGCGGCGAACGAGAAACAAACCCCAAACGCTTTTGGAGCATCAAATCATTAACCTTATAAACAATGCCATCAATATCATAGCTTAAAGAATGACGGCATTCTTCGATATCGTGATAATACGAAATAATTTCTTTTACTGTCTTAAAGACTTTTGTTAATGGATTGATAACAAAGCCATATTCTTTTAGCTTTTTCATCATCTCCATTTGACTTTCTGCCAATATTTCACTCACCTCACCACAAGCATAAGCAAAAAATTGAAGTTTTCTGCTAGCGGTTATCCGTGAATCAAGCTGACGGAGTGAACCAGCCGCCGCATTTCGAGGATTGGCAAAAGTTAACTTTCCCTTCTCTTGTTGGCTGATATTCAGTGCTTGGAAATCTTCCCGCCCCATATAAACTTCACCGCGAACCTCAATGATATCAGGAAAATCACTTTGTAAAACTTGTGGAATATCAGCAATTGTTCGGGCATTTGCCGTCACATTTTCACCGACAGTTCCATCCCCACGCGTTGCCGCACGCACAAGCCGCCCCTTTTCGTAGCGTAAAGACAAAGATAAACCATCAATTTTTGGCTCCGCTGTTATTTCCAACACTTGTGTTTCTGGAAGCCGTAAAAAACGACGAATACGCTCAACAAATTCACTAACATCTTCAGAGCTAAACGCATTATCAAGTGAAAGCATAGGCTGTGCATGAACAGATTTTTCAAACTTTTCAGAAATTGGTGCCCCAATTTTATGTGAAGGAGAATCAATACGTATAAGCTCTGGAAAAAGAGCTTCAATTTCTGCATTACGGCGGCGCAAAGCATCATATTCTGCATCAGAAATTTCAGGCTGATCATCACGATTATAAAGCACATCATGACGTGCAATTTCTTTTGCCAACCACTCTAATTCACGTTCTGCTTCAACAGCTGTGAGATTTTTATCTGCATCTTTGTTCATAAAATCTATTCCAAATTACAAGCACTGCCACAAGGATTTCCACACGCATCCTCATCAAGTGAATCTCAATAAATACAAGCTTTCCAGTATTTTTATCGCTGACTAATTACCTTTATGCTAGAAGCTTTTGAGCCGCTGCACGCGCTTCTTCAGTAATCTGTTCTCCAGCCAACATACGGGCAATTTCTTCTGCACGCTCATGCTCTTCCATTTTATGAATCGCAGTAACAAAGCGTCCTTCATCATGACTCTCAATTTTTGAAATAAGAAAATGACCATGCGCTTTCGATGCAACCTGTGGAGCATGCGTAATAGCGAAAACTTGGACATGTTCTGATAAGCGTTGCAACCGTTGCCCAATAGCCGCTGCAACAGCCCCCCCAACGCCTGTATCAATTTCATCAAAAATCAGCGTCGGTGCTGATCCTCGATCAGATAAAACAACTTTTAATGCCAGCAAAAAACGAGATAATTCACCGCCAGAAGCCACACTAAGCATGGGACCGGCCCGTGTGCCAGGATTTGTTCGTACCCAATATTCAACACGATCACATCCCTCTGCACTCCGCTTTTCCATATCACTTTGCATTTCAACAATAAATTCAGCCCTCTCTAATTTCAATGCCGGTAGCTCAGCCATCACGCTTTCAGACAAGTGCTTTGCAACCTCTTGACGTTTTATTGACAACGCTTGCGCTAACATATCATAATTTTTTTGTGCTTGTCTTGCCTCATCTTCAAAACGTGTCAATATAGTCTGAGCCTCTTCAAAATCAGCGAGTTCTGCGTCCATTTTATCGCGTAACTGAATCAATTCATCCGCAGAAACTTGATATTTACGAGCAAAACCCCGAAGAGAAAAAAGACGCTCTTCTATCCGTTCCAATTCATCAGGTTCAAAATCTAATGCTCGTATTGCCGTCTCAATACCTTCTTGTGCTGTTGCAAGTGCATGCAATGCCTCATCAATAGATTTCACCACTGGTACAATAAGTTCTTGCGCCTCAGGAATTTTCCGCTCCAAACGCCTCACCAAATTAGAAAGTACTGGGATTGGTGATTTTTGACCCGTTAAAAGATCATCCGCTTCTTTAATATCTGTCGCTATTTTTTCTAATTTAAGCATATCAGCACGACGAAGAGAAAGAGCTTCCTCTTCACCAACTTTAAAATCAAGCTTTTCAAGCTCTTCTACACACGCACGAAGATAATCAACCTCACGTACGGCACTCTCTACTTTAAGACGCTGCCGTTGCAAACGCTCCTCAAATTCACGCCATGAGTGATAACACTGACGCAAATTTTCCACTTCATCTTCAAGACCACCAAAGGCATCTAATAATTGGCGATGTGTAACAACATCAACAAGCGCACGATCATCATGTTGTCCATGGATTTCAACCAGCAAACGGCCAACACTCCGCATCAATGCAACACTAGACACCTGATCATTGATAAAAACACGGCTACGTCCATCACTTGATTGCACACGCCGTAAAATAATATCACCCTCATCATCAAGACCATTCTCACGAATAAGTTGACGTGCAGGATGTGAAACAGACACATCAAAAACAGCTGTGACCTGCCCGCGGTCAGCACCATGACGCACAAGCGAAGCATCACCCCGCCCCCCTAGAGCAAGTGATAAAGCATCAAGGAGAATAGACTTCCCCGCACCTGTTTCTCCAGTTAAAACCGTCAACCCCGCGGTAAAATGAATATCAAGCGTTTCGATCAAAACAATATTATGAATCGAAAGCTGTACCAACATAGAGAATCAACGTACCCTCTTCTTATCACCACCTAAAGCATTTGAGATCCAAGAAGATTTATGCTCACGTGGCGATATTTTATTCTTCTGCAAGAGATTATAAGAAAATTTATACCACTCACTTTTGGGATAATTACGTCCTAAAATAGCTGCTGCCGTCTGTGCTTCCGCCGTTAAGCCGAGAGCAAGATTAACCTCAGTCAAGCGGAAAAGCGCTTCTTCAATTTGATTTGTATCAGAATACTCTTCAACCACGGTACGAAACCGTCTACTTGCCGCAAGGTAACGCCGCCCCTCTTCATAATAACGGCCAATCTGCATTTCTTTACCAGCCAGCTGTTCGCGACCAAAACGGATTTTATCCTTAGCATCCTTGACATACTCAGAATTAGGATAACGCTCTATAAGAAGCTGCATAGCAGCAATAGCACGTTTCGTATCACGTTGATCACGTGTAACATCAGGAATCCGACGGAAAGAAGAAAGACCAATAATATAATACGCATAAGCCGAGTCAGTCGACCCTGGATAAAGAGTAATATAGCGTTGAGCCATACTAATTGAATCATCATACTTTCCGAGTCGATAATTAGTAAAAGCACCCATGACCAAAGATTTACGCCCCCAGTCTGTATAAGCGTACTGTTTTTCAATCTTCAAAAACTTCTTCGATGCATCCCCAAGCCGCCCACTTTCAAGGCTAGCAAGCGCCTGATTATAGAGAACATCTGGTGGCTCTATTTTCAAAACATAAGCAGATGGATCAAGGGTTTTTTTCTCTTTAAAGAGACATCCCGCTAACATACAGGTGCTTCCTAAAAGTACCACCCCCAATATCTTGCGTACAATGTTAGATTTTCTATATGTCATATTTCCAATGCACACATGAGATTTTTTCATAGTTTTTCCGGCCTCCAGAGAATATCACCTTGTAGCAAAAACAATTTATTAAAGTTTTTATACCATATCACTTTAAAATCCACATAACCAATTTAGCAGTTTAGGTCAATCATCCCCTTAAAAATCAAATAAACGATAAAAAAATCTTGTCAATTTTCTTTTACTCTTTCTCTAAAAAGCTTTTTTCGTAATATGATTCGTCTGCCAAAACAGCTTTCACCAATTGCGCATTAATTCTATGCCCACTACAATAAGAACGAAATAATCCAATAAAAGGTGCTCCCAGCAAAGCAGTATCACCAATCGCATCAAGCATCTTGTGCCGAACACATTCATTCTCCCAATAAGGACCATCGGGATTTAAAATTTTATCATTAAGGTCGATAACAAGAGAATTTTCCAAAGAAGCACCTCTCGCCTTTCCAGAAAGCCTTAATTCTTCCACGTCTTTGATAAAACCAAAAGTGCGCGCACGTGACAAATCATCCCTAAACCCTCGTGTGGTAAGATCAAAACTGAAATGTTGCTTACCAATAGCAGAAGAAGGAAAAGAGATCGTTATATCAAAACGACGTCCATCGAATGGCAAAAGCTCTGCAACACCATGAGATCCTTCAACTCGCACCGGCTTTTTTATAATGAAATAAGAACGCAACGCATTTTGCTGTACAATACCAACATCTTCAAAAGCTTGGCAATATAGCCACGCTGAACCATCCAAAATAGGAATCTCATTATGTGACACTTCAATAACAAGATTATCCAAATTATAAGCAGCAATTGCTGCCATCAAATGTTCAATTGTTTCAACCCTTACATCTCCATCTCCAAGTACTGTTGATAATTCAGTTTCTCCTGTTTGCGATGCATGAGCTTGAAATATTTTCTCTGTTCCGTCTAATCCACAACGCTTAAAAACAATACCACACCCAACATCCGCTGGACAAACCTTTACCACTGACAAACAGCCACTGTGAACGCCAATCCCCTTAAATGTTACTGCTTTTTTAAGAGTAGACTGATATTTTGGTACTAAATTCATCATAATCATTTTATTAAATTGCTTGTACATCTTTTAACAAAATTTATAAAATTATAAAGAATATTCATAGTAAATAATAAAAAAAAACCGCTTATTATAAGCGGTTTTTTTTAAAACAAAGTATTTTATCAAAAAAACAGCAATATATTTTACTGTATAATTTTTGACTGATCATTAAAGAAATAATAATTTTTCTTACTTTATCTCACTTTTCATCAATTAATTTGCCTGACGACGTAAAAATGCTGGTATTTCCAACTGATCTTCTTCACTTATAAAAGTACGTTGATCTTGTGGTACCTGAGGGTGCAGCTCACCAGAACGACGTGGAACATACACAGAAGCATCTTGAGAAAGCGCCTGAGAATTTTTATTGTAAACATGAGACTCTTTCTGCTGAGATGATCTAACAGCAGGCTCCAGCCTCGCTTCTGGCTCAGCTTCTTCACGATGTGTCAAGCTCTGTTTCAAACGCTGCCAAAGATTACGAGGACCTTGATCAGTCACAAATGTTCTTTGACTTTGTCCATGAGCAACAGGAGGAAAATCCTTTAACTCAGGCATACGCATTGGAGCGCGCGCTTGCATTTGTTGCATTTGTTTTGGTTGCACTGGCTTTTCTTTTTGCTTCACAACCCCTGTCATCTCATCAAGAACATGTGCTGTTGCCTCCATACTCACAGGAACCGTCATCGCCTGTTGAGAACCACGGCTTACTTGCATACGAGGCACATTGGATCTCTGTTCCTGAACAGCATTTGAACCATACGCAACAGCATTCGTGGCACTTCGTGTCGTCATTGCTTCTGCAGGTTGTGCAAAAATTTGACTTTTGGGACGGAACTGTTCTCCGGTTGATTTACCCTTCTCTATTTCAAGTGATTCGATCACTTCTACCATTGACTCAGAACGCAGAGGCGATGACTGAACATGAAAAGAACTGTGTGACGTTCCAGGATCGCTCTTGCGTATTGAAGAAGCAGGTCTTTGAATCTGAGGATGAGAGGACTGAACAACATCACTAACTTCACGATCAATACCGGTGGCAACCACAGAAACACGAATAACACCTTCCAATGACTCATCATCAATAGCGCCAAAGATCACATTCGCATCAGCATCCACTTCTTCACGAATACGATTAGCAGCTTCATCAACCTCAAAGAGAGTCATATCACGACCACCCGTAATAGAAATCAATAAACCACGCGCCCCACGCATAGAGGTATCATCCAACAGTGGGTTTGCAATAGCAGCTTCAGCCGCAGCCAAAGCACGCCCATCACCAGATGCCTCACCCGTTCCCATCATGGCTCGCCCCATTTCGTGCATAACAGAACGAACATCAGCAAAATCAAGGTTAATTAAACCCTCTTTAATCATCAAATCCGTAATGGAAGCAACACCAGAATAAAGCACTTGATCAGCCATAGCAAAAGCATCAGCAAACGTTGTCTTATCATTTGCAATACGGAAAAGATTTTGATTGGGTATAACAATCAATGTATCGACAGACTTTTGTAATTCTTCAATACCAGCCTCTGCCGTTTTCATACGACGTGCGCCTTCAAACTGAAACGGCTTTGTCACAACACCAACAGTCAAAATACCTTTTTCACGCGCTGCGCGAGCAACAACGGGAGCAGCTCCTGTTCCAGTTCCTCCCCCCATACCAGCAGTAATGAAAACCATATGAGAGTCTGCAAGATGATCAATAATTTCATCAATACATTCCTCTGCTGCCGCTTGTCCAACTTCCGGCAAAGCCCCAGCACCCAAACCTTCTGTCACAGCTGCCCCAAGTTGGATAACACGTTCAGCCTTTGACATAGCCAAAGCCTGTGCATCCGTATTTGCAACAACAAAGTCAACTCCCTGAAGACCAGCATTTATCATATTATTCACGGCATTCCCGCCACCACCTCCAACACCAAAAACGGTAATGCGTGGCTTCAATTCCGCGATATCTGGCCGATGCAGATTAATCGTCATTTTCTTTTCCTTCTCATAAGACACCGCAAGCCAAAGCGATGAAATTTATCCAACTAGACTTAACTAAAAACTCTCACGCAACCACTCACCAACACGCTGAAAATACCCACGCGTGCCCATCGATAAATGATTTCCTGCCGCCTGCATTGTTTTTTCTTCAAAACCCACCAATTGCGGATAAATTAACAACCCAACAGCAGATGTAAACGCCGCCCCTTTTGCAAGAGAAGGAAGCCTCGAAATACCTAAAGGCCGCCCGATACGAACATTTCTTCCTAATATAGTACGTGCCATTTCTGGCAATCCTGTTAACTGGCTTGCTCCCCCCGTCAAAATAACACGTTTACCAATGATGTGACCAAAACCAGAACGATTTAAACAATCACGGACCATTTCTAAAATTTCTTCAACACGCGCACGAATGATACGCCCAAGAACCGCGCGAGGATATTGAGTTTCACGCTGTTCACTCCCAATTTCTGCTACATTAATCATTTGCCGCTCATCAGCACTTGTTAAAAGTGCTGAACCATAAACAACTTTTAAACGTTCCGCCTCTGTTAAAGACATAGAAAATCCGCGCGCAACATCAAGAGTGACATGATGCCCCCCAACAGCAAGAGCATCCGCATGAATAAATTTTCCTTCAAAAAACACTGAAAATGTTGTTGTTCCACCACCAAAATCAATACATGCAGCCCCTAAATGCGCCTCATCATTCATCAAGACAGCAAGACCACTTGCAAAGGGAGTAGCAACCATTGCTTCAACACTCAAATGTGCACGATTAATACAAGTTTCTAAATTACGCAAAGAGGCTGTTTCTGCTGTTACCACATGCACGTCAACACCAAATGTTTCCCCTGCCATGCCAATAGGATCAAAAATTCCTTTATCTCCATCCAATACATAAGAAACTGGAACTGAGTGCATAACATGACGTTCAGCATCAAAGGCTTTACGCGAAACATCTGAAAAGGCCATACGCATATCACGCTTGGTGACTTCACGACCATTCAAATGGACCTTTCCATTAATCAAAGCACTTTGTAATCGACTTGAGGAAAAATTCACAATCACTGAATCCACCACCAAACCCGCCATTTTTTCTGCCGCATCAACAGCCAATCTTATTGATTGTTCTGCTGCAAACATATCCATGACAACACCGGATTTAATACCACGTGAACGCTGCACTCCAAAGCCTAGAATTTCCGTAGAATGTGTACGACCATGTAAATAGTGTGCATGCTTCAAAGGACGCAAACAAGCAATAAGACAAACAATCTTACTTGAACCGACATCAAGTACCGTTAAAAAACGTGTTTTACGCCCCTTCAAATGATGTGATCTGAGTAGCATCATAGGCTTCCTGCCTTTCGCGCTTTTAAAATACGTTCTTCTTCTGCTACAGTAGCATGATAACGCTCCAACGTTTCATCTGATAAAGAAACAGTAATTCGATCAGCAAGACGTAAATCAACACTGAGAATATCGCGAGATAAAAGATCTTGCATTGTACCGGACGAAAAAAGAGAAGAAAGCCTTTCAAGAGCACCATTTTCAGGCAACATAACGCGCATTCCATTATTCAAAACAAGATCCCAACGTCGATCACCTACCCGCACAAAAGCACGAATACGATCATATACTTCCGGATAGACTGACAGCGCTTGAATAAACACTTTAGCAGCATTTTGTGCCCCCTGCCCAACCACAAGAGGTAAATCCCGAACAATTTCCCCTTTAAAAGGCACAATGACACGACCTGTATGATCAACAATATCCATTATGCCATCATGTTGCCAAATGGCATAGGGTTCACGCTCCACGATGGAAATGCGCATTTTATTAGGATAAATTTTCTGAACATTAGCCGATTGCACCCAAGCCTGTTTTTCCAAAAGAGAACGCGCTCTTTCAACATCAAAAGTGAATATAGAAGGCGCAACATCAAGTTTTAAAATTTTAAAAATATCCTGCTTTGCCAAGCGCTTATTACCGCTTATATCAACATGAGTGACCACAAAACTACTATCCAATATGATCGTGTTTACGATCACAGTCATCTGACCACTTGATGAAAGTCCATAAAAAGCCGTAACAAAGAAAAACCATACAACAGCAAAAGAGCCAAAATGGCGTGGAATGTGAATATTAACAAAAACAAACTCAAACATAAACCGAAGAAAACGACGATAAAGACGTGGCAAAGCCGGCACTGAAAGCACCTCCATCGGAACATTTGTTTTACTAACATTCAACGCATACATGATGCGTCCTCCACCATCCATTGAACAATATCGCCGTAAGTACGGCCGCTCGCTTTTGCAATATCAGGAAGAAGAGACGTCGATGTCATACCGGGTTGCGTATTAATTTCAAGCCAAACCAACTCTCCCGTTTTTTCATCAAAACGAAAATCAGAACGGCTAACACCTCGACACCCTATCGCCTGATGGGCTGCTAAAGACATTCTTTGCACACTTTGGTAAATATTTAGTGAAAGTTGTGCAGGACAAATGTGAAGAGAACCACCCGTTTTATATTTTGAGTCATAATCGTAGAATGGAAAGTGTTTATCGGGAAGAATTTCACACACATCCAGCACTTCATTCCCCAAAACAGCACAAGTCAATTCACGACCAGGAATATATTTTTCAATCATCACCTCATCGGCATATCCCCACTCAGCTCCCCCAATATTATGCGGCGGTACAGCTTCATTTCCTTGGACAATGACAACACCAAAACTTGATCCTTCACACACAGGTTTAATTACATAAGGAGGCTCCATGGGATGCGTTCGGCCCAAAGCAAAGCGGCTCATGATACGAGAAGGAGCAACACAAACCCCAACATTTGCAACGATAATTTTTGCACGTCCCTTATCCATTGCCAAAGCAGATGCCATCACGCCAGAATGAGTATAAGGAATTTTTAAATATTCAAGAATCCCCTGAATCCGGCCATCTTCACCAAATGGACCATGCAATGCATTGAAGGCAATATCGGGCTGCAACTGTTCAAGAACAGAAGCAATACGAGCATCAACATCCACGCGGCTCACGCGATACCCCTGTACCTCTAGAACATCAGCACAAGCCGCCCCTGAAGATAAACTTACAGACCGCTCAGAAGAAAAACCTCCCATTAACACAGCTATATGTTTATCTTTCATAATAAATCACCCTCTTTCGCATACTATATGTAGTCTATATAGAATACATCAGCACCATATACAGGAAAAACAAAGTTTATCCTTGCGAATCAATAACCTAGCATTTTGCATAATGAATCAGACTCAAAAGCCTGATGCAAGAGATTCTTTGTTAATTTATTGATTCTTAATAGAAATTTTTTATTATCTCTTTGAAATGACTCAATTTTTTATTTTCACTTTTTTAGTGAACAATAAATCAATGAAATGGATCAAAAGGAGAAACACTTCGACCACGCTCAAATTGACCAATACGCTCTATTTCCCATTGTAAAAGGTGGGCTGAATTTGCAAAAACACGTGCACGCACTGTTTCTCCCAATGCTTCAAGATCATATCCTGTTGCGTGCCCTGTATTAATCATAAAATTACAGTGCATTTCACTCATTTGAGCGCCACCAATCCGTAAACCACGACACCCTGCTTCATCAATCACGCGCCACGCAGATCCATTCCCAGGATTTTTGAAAGTTGACCCCCCTGTTTTTTCACGAATAGGTTGCACTGTTTCTCTGTGGAGGGCAACTTCATCCATAGCAGCACGAATATCATCTTTATTGCCGAGTTTTCCTTCCAATAAAGCAGCCGTAAAAATAAAATCTTTAGGAACATCACAATGGCGATAGGAATAATGCATATCTTTCACACTCAAGATATGACGTTGCCCTTTACGATCCAGCGCATAGACCTCGACAACACGCGCTGCGGTTTCAACACCATTCGCACCAGCGTTCATTTTGAGAGCTCCTCCAAGACCTCCAGGAATACCATGATAAAAATGAAAACCTGCAATCTCAGCTTCTAAAGCGGCAGCAGCTAAATGTTTATCCGCCGCACCAGCACCAACTAAAAAGCCTTTTGGAGAAACCTGCTTCACTTGCCCAAAACTTTTTGGCGAAAGACGAATCACAACACCAGGAACCCCCCCATCACGCACCAGAAGATTAGAACCGATACCGACAATTGTTACAGGAACAAATTCAGGCAAATTTTGAAGAAAGAGAGCCAAATCTTCTTCATCAACAGGCTGATAAAAAAGCTCTGCCAATCCGCCCGTGCGAAACCACGTTACCTTACGCATCTCAACATTAGGTGTAAGTTTTCCTCTCACGCCACCCAACAATGGTTGCAATTGCGCCAATAGCGCCTCACCATCAATGTGCTGAAAATTTATCATGACCATCCAATACCGCTAACTGATGAGGCAACGCACAAGCCCATTGTGTGATATTGCCAGCACCAAGAAAAACAACATAATCCTCTGCCTGAGCAAATTTTGAGACAAGAGACACAACATCTTCCAAACCATGTATCAAGCGCACATCACGATGACCCGCCATTTTAATATGCTCTACCAATTCTTGAGAACCAAATCCTACAATAGGCTCTTCACCAGCCGCATAAACGGGCGTAATCAACACTGTATCTGCATCATTAAAACAAGCAGCAAAATCATCAAATAAATGATACAACCGTGAATACCGATGGGGTTGTGCAATCGCAATAACACGCCCTTTTGCACTCTCACGTGCAGCACGCAAAACAGCCTTTATTTCGACAGGATGATGTCCATAATCATCAAATATTTCAATGCCACGCCAACTTCCTGTTCGCGTAAAACGCCGTTTTACTCCGCCAAATTCTGCTAAGCCCCTTTTTATAGCTTCATTTGAAATGCCAAGTTCATGCGCAATAGCAATCGCCGCCGTTGCATTGGCAACATTATGCTGCCCTGCCATAGGCAAAAGCATATTTTTCAACTCAATCTTTCTTCCTGTTTTGCGTGAGCGAACAAGAACATCAAAATGCGTTTTTTGACCATCCATCGAAAGATTAAGAAAACGAACATCTGCTTGTGGATTTGCACCATAAGTGATCACCCAACGATCATCAATACGGCCCGCCAATGACTGAACCTCTGGATGATCAAGGCACAAAACAGCAAAACCATAAAAGGGAACATTTTCTACGAATTGCCGAAAAGCCTCACGCACAGCATCAAAACTTCCATAATGATCCAAATGCTCAGCGTCAATATTAGTAATAACAGCAATATCAGCAGGCAGCTTTAAAAATGTACCATCACTTTCATCAGCTTCAACAATCATCCAATCGCCATCTCCTGTACGAGAATTCGTACCATAAGCATTAATAATACCGCCATTAATCACCACTGGATCAAAATGACCAGCATCAAGAAGGGCTGCAACCATTGATGTGGTTGTTGTTTTACCATGTGTACCACCCACCGCAATTGCACGCCGAAACCGCATCAGCTCCGCCAGCATTTCTGCACGTCTAACAAGCGGTAAATGTCTTTCCTTTGCAGCAATATACTCAGGATTTGTTTTTTTAACGGCAGTAGAAAAAACAACAACCTCTGCATTCCCTAAGTTTTCAGCACAATGACCTATATGAACGTTAATTCCCTTTTTCCGCAAACGTTCAACATTTGCACTTTCAACTTGATCTGACCCTTGAACTTTATAGCCAAGATTATAAAAAACCTCCGCAATTCCACTCATACCGATCCCCCCGATTCCGATAAAATGGATAACGCCTATATCAAGTGGCATTTTCATTTAAAAGCTCCTCTTTTATATCTGACAACAATCGCCCTGCAATTAAGGATTCAGCCATATCAGCAAGGCAACGGGTTGCATGAGGTTGCCCAACTTTTTTTGCAGCAAGCGCTTGTTTTTCTAATAAATGGGGTGCACAACAAGCGTGCATTAAAAGAGAAAAAAGCTTTTGTGCATTCAAATCTTTTTCTGATACAATTTGCGCACCACCTACACGAGCAAGCAGAGCTGCATTGGCAGCCTGATCATGATCTAAAGCATGGGGATAGGGAACAAGCAAAGCAGGTCTACCAATCACCGCTATCTCACAAACGGACGAAGCCCCAGCGCGCGACAAAATAAAATGAGCATGTGCCATACGTTCAGCCATATCATCAAAAAAAGGAGCAACCTCTGCTTGTACGCCCATATCACGATAGATTTTGATCAACCCTCCTGCTTCACCGCGGACTTGCTGTACAATTCGTAAACGTTTACGGTTCTTATCATCGAATAAAGCAATCGCTTCTGGAACAATATGTGAAAAAGCAGAAGCCCCTTGGCTACCTCCAAAAATCAAAAAATTAAATGGCTTTTCCCCCTCTGAAGAATGATAAGGAATTTTGGCCGCCTTCAACACAGCCTCACGGACAGGATTCCCCGTCAAAAGTATTTTATGAGCATAAGCGCCATTTGGCGACAACAAACCACCAGCGATTGCACGCACAAAAATTGCCAACACCCGATTGGCACGCCCCATAACAGCATTTTGTTCATGAATAAATGTCACACGCCTCGTTAAAGCTGCAATAAAAAGAGGAGGAAAGCTCGGATACCCCCCAAATCCTCCAACAAGAACAGGACGTAATTTATAAAACAACGCCAACGATTGCCCCATTCCCCTTAGCAAAGACCAAAACGTCTTTATCAGAGCAAAAGGGTGACGTCGTATAAACGTTGCCGATGAAACGATATGAATATGCTCTTCATCAAAGCACCGAACAAAAGGTCGTGCTCTTTCATCTGTTATTAAATGAACATCATATCCACGCTTCCTTAATTCAACAGAAAGGGCTTCAGCAGGAAAAAGATGTCCACCTGTACCACCAGCCACCAAAACAATAACTTTTTTATCATTCATAAGGGGTATCCAATACAGAAGAGGAAGAAAAAGCTGAAAGGCGTGCTTCTGGCCAACGACGTGTTAAACTAAGCAAAATGCCCATTGAAAACGCAATCGCCACCATCGAAGAACCACCATAAGAAATAAAAGGCAATGTCATGCCTTTTGGAGGAATTAAGTGAAGATTAACGGCCATATTAATAGCTGATTGAAAGCCAATCATCATTGCTATGCCAGTAATACCAAGACGTATAAAGGAATCACGTGTATTCATGGCTATATACAATGAACGCATAACGATAAAGCCAAACAGCATCATAATTAATAAACAAAGAATAATACCATATTCTTCAGCAGCAACGGAAAATACAAAATCTGTATGGCTATCAGGAATGATACGTTTTACTGTTCCCTCCCCAGGACCTTGCCCAAACCAACCACCATTCAAAATAGCCTCACGTCCTACATCCACTTGAAAAGTATCTCCTTCACCTGTCAAAAAACCATTGATCCGCTCGCGCACATGATGCAGAAAAAAATAAGCTAAAATAATTCCTACAACGCCTAAAATGAGAAAGAGAAAAATAATAGTAAGAGGTACACCAGCAATAAAAAACAGCCCCCCCCATGTTGCACTTATTAAAACTGTTTGTCCAATATCAGGCTGCAAAACCAGAAGCACACAACAAATGCCATAAAGTACAATCGCTAACGTATAACCTAGAATTCCCCTCTTGCGTATCTGTTCCGAAAAAAGCCAAGCGGACATAACCACAAAAGCTGGCTTCATAAACTCTGAAGCCTGTACAGAAAAACCAAATAGCTGAATCCATCGCCGTGCTCCCTTTAACTCTGGACCCAAAAATAAGGTTGCAACCATAAGAGCAAGCGTTACAATGAGCAAAAGAGCACATAAACGACGAATATTAGAAAGCGAAAAAAAAGAAATGGTAACCATCGTAAAAAATGCTAAAATGCTGAAAATAATATGCCACCGAACAAAATAAAAACTATCAGCAATTCCGATTTTTTTTGTAATAATGGGGCTGGCAGCAAAAGACAGCATAATGCCAATTCCCATTAAAATTAAACAAGCTGCAAAGATAGAGCGATCAATCGTCCACCACCAATTAGCAATTGGATCTCTATCTGCACGCGTCACCATGATATACACACCTTATCCATTTTATAAATTGTCTCAAAGTGATATGAGTTCCCAGCCTGTTTAACAAACACTTTAAAAACTAAATTACACAAAAAAAGATTCTGGAGTCTTAACGCAAAAATATTTTTTATAATTGATGCTTTTTTTATTGTAACTGCATCACAAAAGAGACAAATGCTTCGCCTCGCATTTCATAATTTTTAAATTGGTCATAACTTGCACAAGCAGGTGACAAAAGAACCGTCACCTCTTTTGCCTTACAGCCTATTGCGTCAACAGCTGCTTCACGCACCGCATTTTTCAAAGTTAAGCTCATAGAAAAGGGAAAAGAAGATCCAATAGTGCGAGCAAATTCTTCCGCCGCGCTCCCAATCAAATAGGCTTTACGAATTTTAGGAAAAAATTCTCTAAGAGACTCTATTCCTCCCTTTTTTGCCTGTCCCCCAACAATCCAAAAAATATCATTAAAGGTGGAAAGCGCAGGAGCTGTTGCATCTGCATTAGTCGCCTTGCTGTCATTGATAAACAAAACCGCCCCCATTTTACGCACCTGCTGCATACGATGATCCAACCCTTTATAACCTGCTAAATGCTTGTTCATAGAAGGATCGGTTATTTTTAAAGCCTGCAACGTTGCTAATGCCATAAGGGCATTTTGCGCATTATGACTCCCACGTAACACCGCCATAGGAGCAAGATCTGCAAGCATATGACGCTGTCCTTGACGAACAGAAAAGAGCTTGGTCCCATCTGCATAAAAACCATTTTCAACAAAATGATCCTTGGAAATTGCCTCAATTTGCTTCCCCTCATGAAGTAACTGTTGATATAAAACTCGGCAAGCTGCATCATCAACTGAAATAAAAGCCTGAGAAGCCTGAGCAATCAGATGCCTTTTGGTTTGCACATAACAGGCAAAACTTCCATGTCGATCAATATGATCAGGTGTGAGATTTAATAAAAGTCCAATAGTCGGCTGAAGAGAGGGAGTAAGATCAATTTGAAATGATGAACATTCAATCACATAGATACGTTTTTTAACAAAGGGCTTAAGCGTCAATATTGCCTTTCCAATATTGCCCCCCATCTGCACATCATAGCCCATTTTTTCCAACAAATGCGCAAGTAAAGATGTTGTGGTTGACTTCCCATTCGTCCCCGTAATCGCAATGAAAGGAACGTCTTTGTCACAAAAACCATAATGCTGTAAAAATTGATGGCGCGCCCGAACAAATAATTCAATATCACCGATAATTTCTATATTTTTTTTTCGTGCTTTTTCAACAACCCAATGGGGTTGAGGATAACTTAAAGGAACTCCAGGAGCTACAATCAATGCAACAAATTCTGACCAATCTTCATAACGGAGATCTCGTGTTGGAATATTGTGCCGAAAAGCCATTTGCACGCTTGAAGGACTATCATCCCACGCCACCACTTCTGCACCACCACACATCAATGCTTGTGCCGTTGCTAGTCCAGACTGTCCCAATCCAAACAGAGCAACTTTTTGACCTTTATAACACGTAACAGAAATCACATTCTCACCGCAATTTAAGTGTTGAAAGACCTATGAGAGCGAGAACAATCGAAATAATCCAAAAGCGTATCACGACTTGGCTTTCAGTCCAGCCTTTTTTCTCAAAATGGTGATGTATTGGTGCCATAAGAAACACGCGTTTTCTTGTTAATTTGAAATAACCAACCTGAATAACGACCGAAAAAGCTTCCACAACAAAAAGCCCACCAATAAGAACCAAAACAATTTCGTGTTTCGTAGCAACCGCAACAGTCCCTAAGAGTCCTCCAAGAGCCAATGAACCAGTATCTCCCATAAAAATAGCTGCAGGTGGTGCATTAAACCATAAAAAACCAAGCCCTGCCCCAACAACAGCTCCCAATAAAACAGCCAATTCACCTGTACCCGATACATAATGGATTTGGAGATAATCAGCAAAATTCATATTACCAGAAAGATAAGCAATCAGAGCAAAAGATAAAGCTGCAACCATCACAGGAACAATAGCAAGCCCATCGAGTCCATCCGTTAAATTAACCGCATTACCCGTCGCGACAATGACAAACGCAGAAAAAGGAATAAAAAACCAGCCCAAATTGATAAGATAATCTTTTAAAAAAGGCAAAGCGAATCCAGATGAGCCAATTTTCAGAATAACAAAAGCCGCAATTGCGGCAACACAAAACTCTAAGCTTAACCGTGCTTTCCCAGAAAATCCTTTGTCTGTTTGTTTTGTGACCTTAAGATAATCGTCATAAAATCCAATTGCCCCAAAAGAAAGCATAACTAATAGCGATACCCAAAAGTAAATATTCGATAAATTACACCACAAAAATGCCGATACCACAATGCCGGTTAAAATCATCAATCCACCCATTGTAGGTGTTCCAGCCTTTTTAAAATGTGTTTGAGGACCATCAGCACGAATCGGTTGTCCCTTACCCTGCCGCAATTTAAGAGAAGCAATGATGCTAGGTCCAAACAAAAAGACGATAAGTCCCGAAGTAAGCATAGCCGCTATCGTGCGAAAAGTAATATAACGAAATACATTCACACCTGGAAGCCAATCACTAAACGAAGAAAAAAACAGCATCATTGTACAAAAAACCTCTTAAAACTATGAAGAAACCGCTTTATAGCGATCAAGCAATGCAGTCACAATATTTGATGAACAAAGGCTATTGGATGATTTAACCATAAGCAGATCCCCAGAAGAAATTTCTGCTAAAAGAAGCGGTAAAATTTTCTCAATATTTTCAGCATAATGAACCTTAACACCAGTAGACAAATCACTGACTAAAGATTTCATCGCCTCACCAAATAGAAAAACCGGATTAGCACCGGAAAGACGTATTGGTTTTATTAAATCACGATGAAGCTTTTCACTATACTCCCCTAATTCTAGCATATCCCCTAAAATAGCAATTCGCCGCCCCTCTTTCCCTACAGGTCCTGTAGCAAGAAGCTCAAGTGCAGCACGCATAGAAGCAGGATTTGCATTATAGCTTTCATCAATGAGATAAAATTCACCCCCATTTGATAAAGACAATTGATAACGAACACCTCGCCCCTTTTGAGAAGAAAAATGGCGAAAAGAAAGAAAAACAGGCTCTAACTCAACCCCCATAGCATCACAAGCAGCAATAACCCCTAAACTATTTTGCACAATATGGCGTCCTGGAGCACCAATTTGAACCTCCCTATCCCGCCCCCCAATACGCACAATCATAGAAGTACTATCAGTTAGAAGACGTATACCTCGCGCTTGATAATCAGCATCTTTAGTCTCACCAAAGCTTAAGATCTTCTTTACACCGCATTTCTTTGCTTTTTGAACGAGATAAGAAAAAAAATCACTATCCGCATTTAAAATGGCAATTCCTTTTTCATCTAATCCTTCAAAAATTTCAGCTTTTGCCTTTGCTATTTCTTCAAGATCTTTGAAAAAACCCATATGTCCTGCACAAATATGCGTAATGAGAGCAACATGCGGACAAACCAGTTTGACCAGAGGGCGAATTTCATCTCTATGATTCATACCAATTTCAAAGATACCATAATCACTCTCCATAGGCATCCGCGCTAAAGTGAGTGGAACCCCCCAGCAATTGTTTAAAGAAGCGAGATTCGCATGAACATTCCCAGCAGTTGCAAGAGCTTGTTTCAAAGCTTCTTTTGTCGTTGTTTTTCCCACTGATCCTGTTACCGCGATAATCTTAGCTCTTGAACGTTTGCGTGCAGCTTGTGCAAGTTGTTCTAAGGCTTGCAAAACATCAGGAACGACAATGAGTGGAGCCGATATCTTTTTCATATCCCTCAAACGGTGTTCCGCAACGATAAGAACGCCTGCACCTCGTTCATAAGCTTGCGCAGCAAAATCATGACCATCAAGATGATGCCCCTTAATGCAGAAAAAAACATCCCCTTCCGCAAGAGTACGGCTATCAATGGAAACCCCAGAAAAAGTTTCTGGCATGCTTCCCATTACAACACCATTAATTGCAGCAACAAGTGCTTGCTTATCCCATAAAGCTGTCATTTCTTTCGGTCCTCTAAAGCTTCTATCGCTTTCAGACGATCTGAAAAAGGATAAGTTGTCTGCCCTATAATTTGGCCATCCTCATGACCTTTTCCAGCAATGATTAATGTGTCACCAACTTTCAAAAGCTCCACCGCGTAAGAAATAGCCTCACCACGATCTGCTATCTCTATTGCTGTTGGCACCGCCTGTAAAATATCCTTGCGTATTTTTTCTGGCATTTCTGTGCGAGGATTATCATCCGTTACAATAACAATGTCCGCTTTATCCGCCGCAATTTTTCCCATCAAAGGTCTTTTTCCTTGATCACGATCTCCTCCACAACCAAAAACAACGATCAAGCGCCCTTGCGTAAAGGGACGAACAGAAAGCAAAACCTGCTCCAAAGCTTCTGGTTTATGGGCATAATCAATATAAACAAGTGCATTATTTTCTGTCTTTCCCACAAACTCTAATCGCCCAGGTGCCCCCTGCAAAGTTTCAAGCGCAGAAAAAACCTTACGAGGTGAAGCACCCGTTGCAATTGCTAACCCCGCTGCCATAAGCGCATTAGCTACCTGAAAATCTCCAGCTAAAGGCAAAACAAATGTATAAATATTGTTTTCCACACGACACTCAATACACTGTTTTGAGCGTTGATGTTCGACACGATTAATCGTGATAAATTGCCCCTTACGACCAATTGTCAAAACACGGCGACGCGCTTGTGTGACAACATCAATAACCTTTTGTGAATAGACATCATCAGCAAAAATCAAAGCAGGAGCAGATACAGGCAAAAGTGTATCAAACAACCTCATTTTAGCCCGCAAATAATCCTCTACCCCCGTGTGATAATCCATGTGATCTCGCCCTAAATTGGTGAAGGCACCAGCCGTTAAACGGACTCCATCAAGTCGCCCTTGATCAAGCCCATGCGAAGAAGCTTCAAGAGCTGCATGTGTCACACCTTCATGAGAAATTTCATAAAGAAGACGGTGCAAGACGACCGGATCAGGTGTTGTGAGAGAACCATAAACATTCCGTTTAGGAGAAACAACACCAACCGTTCCTATACTCGCAGCACAAAATCCAACATAAGTCCAAATTTGCCGAAGAAAAGAGACAACAGATGTTTTACCACTTGTACCAGTCACAGCAACGACCGTTTCAGGCTGAGAACCGTAAAAACGTGCAGCTGCCAACGCTAAACTATGACGAACATTAGAAACACGTAAAATGGGAACAGATAAATCCTCAAGAACAGCATGACAATCTGTAACGATTGCTCGTGCACCACGCTTTATCGCATCATCTATATAGTGTCTTCCATCACTTTTTTTTCCTTGAACAGCAACAAAAACATAGCCTGGCAAAACTTGTCGAGAATCCGCACTTATTCCTGTTATTTCTATTGAAGAAAGACTTTCATCTTCAACGCATTCTGTAAAAACTGTTCCCAACAACATGATAACGCACCTTTATATTCATTTTACCGTTGTTTAACGAAACTTGAATTGCTCTTTTTACTTAAAAGAGGCTCATATTCTTTTTTAAAATCGGGTTTTACACCAAGAAAACTAGCTGTGCGACGAACAATATTAGCAAGCATTGGTCCAGCATTCATCCCCGCTGTTGCTGAACGCTGTCCCTCAGCAGGCTTTGGTTCATCAATAATTGTTAAAACAACATAAGCAGGATCCTCAATAGGAAAAGCAGCAAGAAAACTATTAAAATTTTTTGTTTTAGAATATTTTCCATTTTCAACTTTTTCAGCTGTTCCTGTCTTACCACCTACACGATAGCCTTCAACTTTTGCATTACGTCCAGAACCAATATCACTATTTAATTTATAAAGGTAACGCATATTTTGACTTGTTTTAGCCTGCAAAACCCGTTTTGCATGGTGCAAAGTTTGTTCTTTTGGCCGTTTTAAAAATGTCGGAGCAATTAACCAACCACCATTCATTAAAGCAGCAGCCCCGACAGCTGTTTGCAAGGGTGTTGTTGCCATACCATGCCCAAAAGAAATCGTCATAGAATGTATATCCTTCCAATGATGTGGCACAATAGGGTGGGCAACTTCAGGCAACTCTGTTGTGAGACGATCCAGTAATCCAAGTTTTTGCAAAAAACCACGATGTTTATCAATCCCTATCGCCAACGCCTCTTTAGCAGAACCAATATTAGAAGAATAAATAAAAACCTCCCATAACGTTAAGGGTCGATTTTTTCCATGAAAATCATGAATAGTATAGCCACTACTTGCTTTTATTGGCTTTGAAGCATCAATAATACTGTTTAAATGAAAAATATCGGAATCAAGAGCCATAGCGGTCGTAAAACTTTTAATGATCGATCCCATTTCAAAAGCTCCTGCCGTCATCCGATTGAGACGATCACTTTTTAAAGCTTCAACAGGATTTCCAGGATCAAAGTCTGGTAGTGATGCCAAAGCCAAAACTTCCCCCGTATGTATATTTAAAATAACAGCTCCTGCAGCAATTGCCTTATAACGCTTCATAGCCTGAATAAGTTCATCATGAACAATTGACTGAACACGCACATCAATCGAAAGCTGAACTTGTTTTAATGATTCTTCCATGGCAAGACCAGCGGCACGCAAAGCACTCAGCCCCGCATCATCAATGTATTTTTCCATACCTGCAATGCCCTGATTATCAACATTCACCATACCGAGAATATGGGAAGTTACAGGTCCATCAGGATAAAAACGACGAATTTCAGTCCGAAAACCAATTCCTGGTATACCAAGAGCCATAATTTGCGTCTTCTGCATTGGTGTTAACCCACGCTGTATCCAAGAAAAACCAGATTTTCTTTTTAAGCGCTTATAGGTTTCCTGCCAATTAAGATCAGGCAAAACTGTTGAGAGCAATTCAATTGTTTCATCCACATCAATAATACGCCGTGGCTCAGCAAAAAGTGAATAAGTTTTAATATCTGTTGCCAATAAACGACCATTACGATCAACGATATCAGGCCGTGCCATCAATTGAAGCATTCCTGGCCCCTTTGCTTCTTCAATCTGTCCACCTTCCAACCCATAAGAAATAAGGCAAGCCCCCATGATTCCATATAAAATTAAAAAGCAGAACAACGAAAAAAGCAAACGTGGACGACTAGAATAGGGACGACGAACAGAAACATTATGATTATTCAACGAATTCTTTAAGCGCTTTTTCTTCTGTGAGAATAAAAAAGTCGATTTCATTACTGCGCGCCTTTTTGGACAACACTATTGATCTGAGAAGCTCGATTATTTGTCAAAATATCCTGATTATCTTCCAAGATATTTTGTTTAATCACTTCTTCAATTTGATCATGTACCTGTACCGGAATGTCTTTAAACTCCACGATTTGACGCGGCTGTATAACCTCTAACCCAAGTTCTTTCTGATAACGTTTCGCAAGTTTTTGCATGCGTGAAGGCCTTATCATCACAGCCCACTCAGCATGAAGCAAACTTACCGTATTTTTTGCTGCAGCAATTTCATGCTCAAGATGAAGAACTTCGTTCATTCGTTTTTGAACATCATATTTTACCTTATAAGTAAGTCCTGCCATACAAATCATAATCAACACTAAAATCATATCAAATGTACGAAAAACTGTCATTTTTTGCTGCCTTCAAAACTGGCAATCTCTGCTAAACCAAATAATTTCATATCTGCTGCAAGAGCCTCTGCTTCAGTCCGTACACCAATACGCAACCTCGCAGAACGTGAACGAGGATTTTTCTGTAACTCCTCTTTAGTTGCCGTGATCCCACCTTTAAACAAAGGAAAAAATGTTGCTGGAGCAGCCTTCATTTCAGGCAGATAGCGTGATCTCATACATTCTCCAGAACGAGCCGAAAAAAATCTTTTGACCATACGATCTTCAAGAGAATGAAAACTGACAACCCCCAAACGGCCTCCAGCTTTTAAAACGCGTTCAGCAGCAAATAAACCACATGCCAATTCACCAATTTCATCATTAACATAGATACGAAGAGCCTGAAATACACGTGTTGCTGGATGAATACGATCTCCCGGTTTACGTCCTATCAACGCTTCGATAGCATACGCCAAATCACCTGTACGCAAAAAAGGCTGTACAACACGACGCTTTTCAATCATCCGTGCAATTCGCCCCGCATAACGCTCTTCTCCTAATATCTTAAAAATACGTGCCAAATCCCTTGCTTTTAAATGATTGACAACATCGCTGGCTGTAAAACCAGTCTGAGCCATTCGCATGTCCAATGGACCATCTTTTTGAAAAGAAAAACCTCTTTCTGCTTCATCCAGCTGCATTGAAGAGACACCAATATCCAAAATAACTGCATCCACCTTCTCTTCAACGACACGATCGAGCTGTGAAAATGCCATATGGACCAAACGAAGACGTGGAAAAAATTCTTCAACAAGCGATTGTCCTGCACTGATAGCATGAGGATCACGATCAAGAGCGATCACCTGTGCCCCTGCCTTTAACAAAGCGCGCGTGTAACCACCAGCACCAAAGGTACCATCAATTACTTTTGCTCCAACCAATGGCATAAGCCCAGTCAAAACTGGCTGCAACAACACTGGAATATGGCGTTCAGCTCTTTGATCCTGATTTATCAAAATAATCCGTCTTGAAGTTATGCTGTCTCAAATCAACAGCTCTCTCATGGCAACTGATCTTAGAATAACCTAGCCTTCAACTTTCATATTAATCACAATGAACGAAAAAACTAAAGTTATCCCAAAACAGATCCTAACGCATTATACTTAAAGAAATGTTATAATTTTTTAAAACACTTTGCTCAAGTGTCCATTTCAAACACATAGACTCCATAAAAGATCATATATAATCGATCTTATAAAATATCGCGTATCATCATGAAATATCAGTCGGCCTATAAGCCGGGTTCTGTAGAGTAAAGCTTACACTTTACATGGCAACCATTCATCTGGGACGGATGTTACCATCCGCCTCGTGCAACCTACCCGAATGACTCGCCCGGAAATCGGCTGCAAATTAAATTTTGCACGTCATTTCTATTTGGTCTTGCTCCCGGTGGGGTTTACCTTGCCACATTCATTACTGAATGCGCGGTGGGCTCTTACTCCACCCTTTCACCCTTACCTATAAAAATAGGCGGTTTACTTTCTGTGGCACTTTCCCTAGGGTCACCCCCGCCGGGTGTTACCCGGCACCGTCTTTCCATGGAGCCCGGACTTTCCTCACCTGCCATATTTCAGCATCAGACAAGCGCGGCTGCCCAGCCGACTGACGCATTAATTTATAAAACATTTTCTGCTCAATGAAAATAGCATCTTAAAATATTTTATGACAAACCTCTCTCGACAGATGTTTTTATTTTAATGAAGCCAGATAAGTTTTCACTTTTGCGCAATATTTCGCCGAAATGGAATTCATTTTTTTTGCAGCATGACCTGCGTTATATTTAAGGATTGTACCACACGTACTTCCACCACTGAGTTTATACGCCCGTGCCAAATAACGCATACCATATTCAAGATTGGTCGCAGGATCGTACAAATCCTGTACAGAACCACTAAAGCCCAACCCTCGTGCCGTAGAGGGTTTAATTTGCATTAAACCTATTTCGCCAGCAGCCCCCTTTATACCTGCCTTATAATTACTTTCAACTTTTACAACAGCATGTGCTAAATTAACGGGAACATTATATTTATTCGCAAGTTTCTGAATAAGAAACTCATAAGGGCGATCAGGAATCTTAGGAGCAACAATCACTGAGGCTTCTCCTGATTCCGCAACATTTAAGACACTATGAGTCCAACTTATGTCAAATACAAAAAATACAGCACACGCTGTATTTAACAAGATTTTCAAAAATTGCATTTTCTTTCTCTTCACTCAAACATTCTCAAATTCTAGCCGCAAGTAATTTGCAAACGTATTATACAAAAAAAGAAAGCAAAAGAACGGCTTGAAAAAGGAAAGAGTAAGACAATTTCAAGATAAAATCATGTAACAAAAGAATATCTCTTTATTCACAAATCATAGATTTCTCTATATCATAAAATAAAAAAATAAAGAAACTATGGTTAAGCTTATAGCGTATTAAATAAAATGATATAATCTATAAATTGCTGCTATCGCTATTGTATCACTTAATTTTTATATTAAAAAAATCGCATCTTAACTAGATGTAACATTTTTTACATAAAATTATTAATTTTTTTATTGGGATCAATCCCACAAAGTAAGAGAGACAAGAGCATCTTTTTACCGAAGATGCTCAATATCAAGAAAGTTTCATAAAAATATAAACCGCTATCAACGCTTCTCTCTGGTTAATACCCCCCCCCACAGCACTCTTTATATCCGATAAAACCTCAACAAATCACAAAACAAATCCCCCCATTATCGCACATAAAAAATTCATAAATATACTAAAACCATCATACTCTTTACCAATTCAAAATATTGCAACAGACTTTTAGCTCTCAAGATGTCTCAAAGAAGCTTTTTAATTCCTTTTTAAAAGAGCTATTATCCACACAGTCCTCCCACTGGTAGTGTACTAGAAACTAATTTTGATTTTTTCACCATGAATAAATTTAAAATGAGAAAATTTTACAATTCTTAAGATTCTTATTCAAGATAAAATGATAATTTATCATTATAAAACAATATACTAAAAAAGTTATATCCGTCTTTGTCTCTACAATAAAGCTTAACAATTACTTGTGTCTGTTTTTTTGAAAAATGTTAGAAAACTCAATACCCCCAAAGCCTTTTTAAATAAAAATAGACCTCTCATCTTCATTCAAATATTTTTTCTTTGTCACAGACTATCACCTTATCAGCCTTGCACCTCATTTTCAGAAATCATACAAGTGGACAAATATCCTAAAACCCGTAGAACAAAGAAAGCTTAAATCCTTTAAAAAAATTTTATTTTCTCATATCAAATAAAAAAATAACTGGCATATAAAATGCGATTAACGTATTTTATGATAGTCAATACTGCTTTTGTCACTGTAGCGATTGATAATGCAATTAACTTGACCAATACCCTTGATAGATTTTCTATCTCTCCTGTAACGATTGCAACATTACCGTTATACTCCGACTGCATACCTTTTGAGTAAGATAAATTTGTTAATTATCTTACAAATTGATTATCTCCTCGCACTTTTCAAAACTTCACGAAAAGCTCTTTCTCCTTTAAAACCCAAAAGCGCAATTACAAAATAGCTAAAAATAAGCATTAGCAATGGAAGGACGAGAAATCGCTTTTGAGAGAGCCATAGCAACAGTTTCACCAGATTTTTGAGCCTGCTCACGACTCTGACCACTTTTAGCAGCAAGCGCAATTACATCACGACGCAGCTGCGCAATAAACAACTCTTGCTGTTGAGGGTCCATCTTAGAAAGATGCTTGATAATATCTGGAAAAGACACGGACAATCTCTCTAACAACTCCTCCTCTGTTACATCAAGGTTCTGAGAAGAAGAAGAACGACCGGAAAAAAACTGATAAACAACACTACTTTGAGAAGCAAAAAAGACAGCGCCAAAAATAAAAAATACGAATAAAATAAAAATAATACGATGCGAAAAAGATCCCATTATCTCTTACCTAAAGATCACAGAATACAAACATAGATTCCTTTTATGATTCCCCTTATAGCATTCAACAATGCCTCAATAAAGAAAAATCAAATTATTAAAAATGAATACGCTAACACTCTCCGCCCAATAAGACCCGCCCCTCTATATATTTAGGTACTATAGGCGAAACAATAACAGATCTTACACTTCCCCCCCTAATAACACTTTACATTTCCTAAAATAATTACAAAAAGCCTGACTGAGGAAATCCTCAGTCAGGCCAGACAATCTAGGGGATCCACGCGGGGGGGGGGGAGGAGGTTCCCCGATTGTCCTCTTACATCAACCACTAAGATAGCCGATGCAATATTCTTGCTATGGAATAAAATTTTTTAAACAACAAGAAATTCTTATCATCTTCTACGCAAAAAAACATAAAAGAATTATAAATTATTTAAAAATGTTTAAATTTAGGCAAAAAAAGTTCAAAATGACCCAATTTGAAGCAATTTTATTTCTAGAAGCACCAATTAGAATCTACGATCATTATAACTTTTAAATAGTTTCTTTCATAACTCTGATGATCATAATTTAAAAAAACAGTAATTTCTACGTATCCACCCTATAAAAATCAAACTACGTAAAAGTAGAATCATTTTTCCAACAGCAATCACCACAAAAAGAAAAACGTAGATTTTTAAAATCTTACACAAATAACCGTAAAAAATGAAAAACATCTTCTTGCAAGAAATCTATGAATTATTCATATAAAACAATAAATTAGAGAAATAAAATCTTATCTATTTTTATAAAAAATTTCTGTAAATGATCATTAAAATATTGTTACATCCCTCATGTAACAATCAATGAAGAATTTAAACTGCTTAATCTTATGAAAAAATGAGAACTCTGAAGGTATTTGTTTCGAATCACGCCCCATCGTCATTCCAAATAACGATAAATCATTTTACAATAACCAACAGTCCCTAACGCATTTTAACATAACAAACCGAAATCAATGCAGACATTTTCTCTTAATCTCTATCATTTAAATGATCCCGTAAAATAATACACACAGTAGTTTCTGTGATAAAAAATTGTATAGTCTGTTCTTCTAACGTAAACAATTCATTGATTTACAATCATAACTCATCATTTACAATTTACATGAGAGATCTCAAGAACGTAAGGTTCCCTTATTTTCAATCTTCATCTATTGAATCAATGAATAGCCATACTATCGCACATCACAAACAAGAAGAAGCGTATGGATAAAAAACATAAAACGATAATGCCGGCTTACAACTTTTATTTAAACTAAAGACGATGGTGCCCTATCAATTTTACGCTATACCCACGGACTGCGTCATAAGATGAGCGGCAAACATAAAAAGAAAGAAAATACGTTTGGCAAGAACAATGGACTTATTTAATAACCTTCATAACTTCTCATGATAAAGAGATACGAAACTTTAGTGTAATATCACGCTTTTCTTTCCTACTTTCAGCCACGGACTATCCATAGATCATCGCCGATCTTATTTTTATGAATATAATGCAAAACACATAGATGAACACCATATATGAATGCTTATAGGAAGAAATAAACGTAAAGCCAGATGCGTTATTATAACCGTTGTTGTACAAAATGTTTTTAAAATTCAGAATATCACTCCAATCCATTACCAATTTATGAGTAATTTTATGGCGTCATCTACCAAGCTTTTACTTTTTCTATTACTTGTAAATCAACACCTGCTCTAAACATAGCAATATGTTTGAAATAAAGATTAGAGAAAATAAGAGCCATGTGAAAAATCCCAGCTTTTATATGCCCAATTAGAGTAAAAATATTTACGTCTGGTTGAGAAATCTTAAAAAAGCCATCATTCATTTTGGAAGAAACATAAAAGCCCAAAGATAAAACTATTGCCATCTTTACCATCCCTTTCATTTGCCTTTACGACTTTCAAACACGCTCATAACGCTGTATTTTAAATAATGAAAATCATGCATTGCCTCACCTTTTTACTTTTTCGTCTTTTTAGAGCATCTTTTTGCACTCCTCACTAAAAGTTCCAAGGCATTTCTTATCTAAGAACCTGTTTTAAAGAAATATTTTAAGATCTATTGGGCACACCACCTTTGACATTTATGAAGGTATGAGCCATCACTATATTATATTGTGCGGCACAATATCATATTGCAGCCGCAAAGATGTATTTTTTTTACAAACGTTATCATTAAGATAAATACCTTCTTTTGTAACAGACAAACAGACTCTTTTGGATTCTGAAACAGGAAATTTGAAATGAAAAAATATTCCTGTATTCAAACCTCTCATTGAGTCTAAAAAAATCAATGATCTTTTAAAATCAATATATTGGCTAATAACATAAATATGATATCAAGAACACCTTAAATAATGATCCTCATAGGCTTAACTCTATAGAAGGTGCTTTCATTATACAGCCTACACGCCGCTATAAAACACCAATACTCCCATATAAAAACATAATACAAATGTAAAAAACAATAGCTTATCAATGATTGAATAAAGTTTTATCTCTACGCTATTCCTTGAGAAAAATCAGAGAATAAAGCACGTTAACAAACGCGATTTATGCAAAATCTACTTGTTTATCTTTGATATCGTCAACCAATAAACGCGGATCACGAGCAAGCCAAAGCGTAACCATACCCTCCTCACTGTTTTCATTTTGTATAGGAGTAAGACAAACCGTTTGTTCTAGAACAAGTCCCGCATTTTTAAGCCATTGTTCTATTTGTAAAGCCGAAAATCCAAGACGCATATGCGCTTGATCGGAATATGAAGGCTCAATTTCATGATAACCAAAATCCACAATCAATAAACGGCCATGAGGACGCAAAACTCTTGATATTTCATGAAGAAATATTTCAGGATTTTCAAGAAAATGTAAAACCCAATGAAGAATAACTAAATCAAAAGTTGTATCTCCAACAGACAAGTGCAAAACATTGCTATCAAGCACGACTTCAACCGCATGCGTATAAAGATTAGAAAACAATTTTAAGATAGAGCCTCCACCTCTTCCAATATTCAGCATCGTCTGAAATGGTTTATCGCCAATGATTTCAAGTAAAGCGTTTTCCACACCATGATCTGCCATATAGGATGACCGTAATACATCCCATTGCAACACATTTTGTAAGAAATGCTTCTTCCTCGTTTTTTGACGCTGCTTTTTGACATCCTTCAAACGTTCTAAATCATGCGCTAACAACACATCATGCTTTGGCAAAGCCGAAAGAACACCCATCACAATGTCTTTACCCCAAAAATCATGACAAAGCTTAAAATAAAGGCTATCTCCCTTCTGATAACGCTCAATCAATCGAGCTTCGTACAAGAAACGTAAATATCGTGATATACACGCTTGCGACTGATCAAGAATAAAAATAAAATCAGGAATTGTTAAATCTTCATGACGCAAGAGCGTAAGAACACGTAAATGGCTTACTTCTGCGACCGCTTTCAGCAGCACAATCATTGCATCTAAACTTGCACTTTTTTGCATAATTATCCCCTAAACATTCCTATAAACATTTGTTTATAGGAAAAAAAGTCAAGCATACAACGCATATTCTCATCTATTTTGTTCTCTCTATTTTATCATACTATGAAAAAAATAGGCTAATGTAAAAAACGAACAGATCTTATCTCCCTGCAGCTCGTTATAATGAGAATGCATTGATTTATAATAATAATTCATTCATTGTTAACTTGAATAAAAAACCGGAATACCGTAAATTTTTCTCATTTCAAATCTATTCATGATAAATCAATCCAAATCATTCTCTTACAGCTCATAAACGGAGGGGACATATGGATAAAAATATCTTTTATACCCACCTCAAAACAAGAACTGCATACCATTGAGAAAAAATAAATAACATGATAGTGCCAGCTTGCATTTTTATTAAGTAAAGATAATAATGCTCAATGACCAGAGCATTTGTAGAAATAGTACTATACTCTTCATCCCCTCCTTTTCATTTCAATTTTACAAGCAATAACCGGTTATATATCATGAGTAGAATAACCCTATTTAGGTCATAATTTCATAAAGTGTCTCTTACTCTTTGTTTAATGAATAAAAACTTACACAGAGTATACACACTTTATTTATGAAATAACAAACGCAATAAAGTACACTATTATTCCAACAAAGTTGAGATAAGAAAAAAATTTCTAGCGTGTAAGAGGTTTATAATTTGCATGCTTAGGATTAAGAGATTCCGCCCCAAGACGACGAACTTTATCAGCCTCATATTCAGCAAAATTACCTTCAAACCATTCTACATGACCATCACCTTCAAAGGCTAAAATATGTGTTGCCAATCGATCAAGAAACATACGATCATGCGATATGATAACTGCACAACCAGCAAAATTTTCCAATGCATCTTCCAATGCACCTAATGTTTCAGTATCAAGATCATTTGTCGGTTCATCAAGAAGAAGCACATTCCCCCCCTCTTTTAGAAGTTTCGCCAAATGTACGCGATTGCGCTGCCCTCCTGATAAATTTGCCACCTTCTGCTGCTGATCTGCCCCCTTGAAATTAAAAGCCCCGCAATAAGCGCGGCTATTCATCTCATATTTACCTAATTTAATAATGTCATTTCCACCAGAAATTTCCTCCCAAACAGTTTTATCCCCCACCAAAGAATCGCGACTCTGATCCACATAACTCATGTGAACTGTTTCACCAATACGTATTTGACCTGAATCGGGCTGTTCCTGTCCCGTCAACATTTTAAACAAGGTCGACTTTCCCATACCATTGGCCCCAATAACGCCGACAATGCCACCAGCAGGAAGTTTAAAAGAAAGAGAATCAATCAATACACGTTCACCATAAGCTTTAGAGAGATTATCAACCTCAATAACAACCTGTCCTAATCTTTCTCCAATAGGAATAATAATTTGTGCCTCTCCAGGACGGCGCTCACGTGCTGCTTGAACCAACTCATCATAAGCCTTAATCCGAGCTTTTGACTTTGCTTGTCGCCCCTTTGGACTAGAAGCGATCCATTCTTGCTCACGTGATAAAGCACGTTGACGCGCTGCCTCTTCACGGCCTTCTTGAGCCAAACGCTTGGCTTTAGCCCCCAAATAAGCAGAATAGTTCCCCTCATAAGGAATACCTCTACCGCGATCTAACTCTAAAATCCAACCCGTTACATTGTCGAGAAAATAACGATCATGGGTTATCAAAAGCACAGCCCCTGGATATTCACGTAGATGCCTCTCAAGCCAAGCCGTCGTTTCAGCATCTAAATGGTTTGTCGGTTCATCCAAAAGTAATAAATCAGGTTTTGACAAAAGCAATTTACAAAGTGCAACACGCCGCTTCTCACCACCCGAAAGTTTTGTTACATCCCCATCGGCTGGCGGACAACCAAGAGCAGCCATAGCCATTTCCACTTGACTTTCTAAATCCCAAAGATTCTGACTGTCAATAATGTCCTGAAGCTGTGCACTTTCATCAGCCGTTTCCTCGCTATAATTCATCATCAATTCGTTATAACGCTCAAGAATTTCCTGTTTATCTGCAACACCTTCCATTACATTGCCACGCACATCTTTGCTCGCATCAAGCAAAGGTTCTTGTGGTAGATAACCACAGCGTGCTCCTTCAGAAATCCATGCTTCTCCCGTATATTCCTTATCTAGCCCAGCCATAATACGTAAAATAGTTGACTTCCCCGCACCATTTGGCCCTAAAATACCGATCTTTGCATCTGGATAAAAAGACAAATGAATATTTTCTAGAACTTTTTTATTGCCGTAAGACTTGTTAAGCCCAGCCATATGATAGATAAATTGACGTGCCATAAATTTCTCTTTATATTGTGCGATATTAAAGATTAGGATTTTGAAAAAACTGCTTTTGCTTTTTGAAACTGTACAGTAAATAGCACTTACATCGTATCAAAAGCTTTTCGCTTTATATTGGTACATTTTTTCTAATCTCACAAGCCCCAGTATGGTCCTGAATGCAAAAAAACATCTCCCTAAAAAGCAAAAAGCAAATCTTTTTAGCTGTACCTGAAACCTGTTATCAAACATTACCTCTCTTTTCCATACCAGATATAACATTGTATTTTTATCGTATTAAACCAACTTATCAATGTAATATGGTACCACAAAGAAAAGCAATTCTCTATGCGCCTTCTTTTCTCGCTTTATGGGCTTTATATTACGCAGTAAAAAATCCTTCTCTTTTTTCATCGATTTTTTGCTACGGAAAGCAATGGACTTCACCCCTTGCCTTGATATGGCTTAAATTACGTTTACAAAACGACCGCCGCCTTATGGGATCTGACGTCCCAAGCCCAATGATCATGAAAGCTTTGCATCAACACGTAGCAACAAATGAATACAGTGCACTTCCCATTGGTACGTGGTTACAATTCGTAAAAAATTATAAAACCAATTGTAAAAACTTATCCATCCCCCTCTTTTGGCTTGATAATTATAAAAATAATATCAATATCCAGCACATCATTTCAAAACTTCAAGACGACATATAGCTTTTTAAAAATACGATAAAAGCTCATCTCGTATAGGAATATATTTATGGAAAAAAAAGCCTTAATCGTCATTGATGTTCAAAATGACTTCTTACTAGGTGGAGCACTTGCCGTACCACAAGGTGATGCTATTTTACCCGCCGTCAATAATCTCATAAATCATTTTGACCACGTTATCTTAACCCAAGACTGGCATCCCAAAAACCATTGCAGCTTTGCTTCCTGCTATCCTGAAAAAAAGCCCTATGATACAGTCATTCTTGACTATGGTCCTCAAATACTTTGGCCTGATCATTGCATACGAGGAACACAAGGAGCAGAATTCCATCCATCTCTTAGAGTAGAAAAGGCACAACTTATCCTTAGAAAAGGCTATAATCAAAAAATGGATAGCTATTCTGCTTTTCTTGAAAATGATCAAAAAACACCAACAGGTTTACAAGTTTATCTCAAAGAACATGGTTTTACTAAGCTCATTATGTGTGGCTTAGCAACTGATTTTTGTGTCGGATTTTCTGCTCTTCACGCTATGCAATGCGGTTTTAAAGTCAGTGTTTCATTAAATGCCTGTGCTGGTATTGATGTAAACGGATCACTAAACACTATGCTTAAAACGATGAACGAAGCTGGTATAGAACTTTTAATGGTCTCTTAAAATATCCTTCTCTAATCTACCATTATAATACACTGATTTATAAAGGATAAATTATTTTACACATATTTAAGTAAGAGTCCAGAATATCGTAAATTCTCTCATTTCAAACCTGTTTCAAAAACATTCTCTTACACGTTACAAAGAGAATCAATGTATGAATAAATCATTCAAAAAAACAGTAAGAATGCTTCTTATGCCCCATTAAATGCAAGAGCTTGTCATAATATTGAAAGCTGATAAAAAGTATAACATCAACTTTCTGTCTTATATTTAGGTCAAAAAGTATCCTAGAGATTGTACATTATTCCCTTCATGGGTAGTATCATGCAATGAACTCAACTTTAAAAAAACGCAAATAAGCAATAAAATAGTATTTTATTTTGCATGAAAGACCTCTTTTTACTCAAAGATATGCGATCAACAAAAGCGTGAAAATCTCCATTACTTAGACACAACATGTTTATACAATTGACGATTCTTAAAACGAATCGAAGAATATAATGCCATTCCAATAATACAGATTCCCACAAGTCCTGTTAAAACTTCAGGAACCGATATAATCGTTTGCAGATACATAATCACTGCAAGAACTAGAATTGCATAAAAAGCACCATGCTCTAAATAACGATAATGCAATAATGTTCCCGATTCAACCAACATAATTGTCATAGAACGAACGTAAAATGCACCAATACCAAGACCTATCGCAATAATAAAAAGGTTATGTGAAAAGGCAAAAGCACCAACCACGCCATCGAAAGAAAAACTAGCATCAAGAACTTCTAAATAAAGAAACGCCCCTACTCCCCCGTGAGCTACTGTTGTTAAAGTCTTTTGAGGAGTATCCAAGAGATGACCAACAACTTCAACACCGATAAAGGTCAAAAGTCCATAAAGGGCTGCCAATAAAAAAGTTATTTTATTTTCTGCGTCAATCTGACCTGAAACAAATAAGATCAAAATCAAAACAATTGCAATATCAATTCCAACAAGCGCCCCAAACTTTTGAGCAGGTCTCTCTATAACATTAAGCCAATGCACCTCTTTTTCAGAATCAAAAAAATATTTTAAGCCAACCATCATAAGGAAAGTTCCTCCAAAAGCAGCAATCCCCATATGCGCATCGGTTAGAACTTCAGCATATCGATGTGGTTCCCATATCGCTAATTTGACTGCCGCAATTGGATTAATCCCAACAGCAACGACAACCACCAATAATGGAAAAACAATTCGCATCCCAAATACAGCTATCAAAATGCCCCATATAAGAAAACGACGACGCCACAATGGACTCATTCTACTAAGAACACGCGCATTGATAATAGAATTATCAAAAGATAAAGAAATTTCCAAAATTCCTAAAACAACGCAAATAAAAAAATATTTAAGAAAACCAGTAATACTTTCCGTTTCAAACCAACCAATAACCCCTCCTAAAAAGACACCAATAATCGTGAAAAAAAAAGCAAACCCAAAATAGCGTAATAGGGCCATGATCATTCCTCAAAGTTTATTTTCTACTTCATCTAAAGCACACCCAGTACAAATCCAAAGTTTGCATCTCTTTAAAGTTGCATCTATTAATGCAGAGGTGTATAGAATATATATGGTAAAGTTACATGAAAATTCTCTCAAAAAAAGCAAGAGACAAATGTAGCAAACAAGGAATTTTGTTTTGAAGTGAATATCAATTGTCAATACAATAAGTGAAAGATTGCTTTCTATCCACGAAAATAAAAAAATAAAAAGAAATTAAAGCTATAATATTGACATTATATCATAGAATATTAATACATAGTGTGCTTTTATTATTTAATGATTTATACCATGATGATTTACCGAGGGAGATAATTCGTGGCACGTCCTGAAACTGAATCAAAAACCATATTTGGAAAACGTTTACGTTATGTACGTCTTGCTTTAGGCGATCCATCACGTGAAACCTTAGCTAAAAGTTTTAGCATGACAAAAAATTCCATTGCTTTTTATGAGCGTGGAGAGAGAGAACCCAATCTTAGTGTCTTACAAACATACCGCACGTTATACGGTGTCAATATTAATTGGCTTTTAACTGGACAAGGAAAAATGTTTGACACCGAATATACAAAAGGTGATTTTGACTGGAATTATTTTATTAAAAAAATCGAGGGACTGGAAGAAACACTTGCCGATAGTGATCGTAACGAAAAACTAAATCAAGAAAAAATCGACAGTTCTTATGAAAAATTGCAGCAATATTTGTCAAGACAAGGTTTATCAAATAGTTTTAACCCTAAAACTACAACCTCTCTTATCGATATGAAAGCTAAAATGGCCAATTCTTACACCCTTAGCTTATTCATTGATTTACTCATTCGAAGCGTATCCCAAAAAGAGGTTATAGCTAATCAATAAACGTCTATTTCAAAAGAAAAAACAAGAAATGATTAAACTCTACCAGTATGGAGAAAAGTGTTTTTACTTTATCCGTGCTGGTGAAATTTTGTATAATTTATAAATTTTGTTTCTGTAACGACAATAAAAATATTTGCGTTGTAAGTGAAAGTATAGTGTCTTTAACTTAAAAAAATAATTTTATAGTATAAAATTCTCATTCATATCTTATTGACAAGAAATTTTTTCTTGTTAAAAGAATAATAGCTCTCATAGAAATTATTTTTTAAGTCAGAAAATTTAAGGGGAATATATTGACGACTTCCTATAGAGACATACATTAATGTTTACAAACGGATTAGTTAAATATTTATCCTGAAAATTATCAGCTATTTTATGAGGTGAGAAACATGTATTTTGAGGTGTTTCAAGGAGTTCACAATCAATGGTACTGGCGTTTAATCTCAGGAGATGCACAAAAAATTGCTTTTTCTAGTAAAGGCTATCCAACAAAACAAGATATCCTAATCAATATTGAGCAAATAAAAGAAGTTACACATAAGGCTCTTATTAGAGAACTACAATCCTAACGTTCTTTACCATTAAAACAAGCGTTTATTTTGTATAATGGTATGTTGAGTTATTTTTGTGACAAATGAACAGTGATTGTTTTTCCCTCAATGGGAGGGTGTTTTTTGTATTATTTTTGACGCTTACAAATAACAGTCATATTCTTACAGATTATGTGTTTATTTTCAATCACACACAAATCTCTATAGCCTTTATCAAAAAGAAAATCTCTTAAGTCTTGTATTTTTCATAAAAAATAAACGCACATGAAGAGAAGATAAACATCAATGAGAGATATAATTACTCTACAAGATATTAATATCTTTTACGTTCATATTCCTCTTCTGTATCTGATAATCATAACTGACTTACCCATTTCATCTTCATAAAAAGCAAATATCTCTTTCTTCCTATTATCATGCAATTTTTTATACCTATTAGCTGAAACTATCGTAGCATTTATACCTTACATCTAAAAGGAACGTGCAAAATTGTTTCCAGCAATAATATAAAATTTCTGGATTGTATAGACGCGCTTTTTAATAACCAGCCTACCTATAAACTGGTTTATCATCATAAACTCTTATTTTATGACCAACGACGCTCTGTCTTATAAACTTAAATGTTTTCATAAAATCAGAGTAAACTTGAATATTCTCTTCTAATACAATATTTCCATCAGCACCATAATTGGCTTCATTAAAGTTTATCTCTCTCGTCATTCCAATCTTCCTAACACATTTTCAAACCCTTTAATGCAAAATATGAATACAATCACTCTTTATCATCTTCAGATTTAAGCATTTTTTTATATTTCTTTTCATTTTTTTCATATTGCTTAATTTGTTTTTTCAGTTTTTCAATTGCTTGGTCACGTCTTTTAATCACCATACTTTGCTCTCTAATAGCTCTATCTCGTTCTTCAGTCATCTTCATAGAATCTCTTAAAAACTCATGCTTTATTCTTCTAGATTCCTCTTTTAAAATTTTCACTTGACTGCGATAATATAAAGAAAACCGAAATATAACCCCGCTGCACAACAAAACAACAACCATTGCTCCCAATAAAATTTCGTTTACACTCATTTGGATCTCCCTTAATTGTCGCTCAAGTGATCATCTTGACCAATTTATTTCATCCTCAATCAAAAAAAGAATGCAATAAATTGCATGTTCCAAGTGTGAACAATCACTCTCGGCATTCTTATTTTCTCCATTAAAGCATTGATCAATGGCGCAAACAAATCTCTGAAAGCGGCTAAATCTACACTCACACCAATTATTTGCGACACATTTATTGACACAAAATACAAAAAATAAGGAACGTCAAATAAAACTAACGACGCAATGCAATCATAAAAGCCTTGCCCAAATCGTTCCTATCTTCCTTTTTACGCCATGTGGAATGCGGCTATATGAAAGTTTTTCATTATTACAAAAATCTTCACTGTCATAAAGCACAGCATTTCTGTAAAATTTTGCCTTCCCACAAATCTTTACATCACCATAAACTAAAGCATCATTATAAACTCGAGCCTTTCTACAATCACGAGTATCACCATAAAATTCAATACATTGAACATTCAAAACTTGATCAAAAAAGACCGCATTAGCGTAAACATATGCATCTCCACTCATATTCAAATAACGATAAAGTTCTTATTTTTCATAAACATGCAAACTCTTACGAACGACTACACAACCATATGTTAATGCATTGTTATAAATAACAATATCATTGTAAACACAGACTTCATTATAAACCGCAGCATCATAAAAACACACTCATCCCCATAAGGGCATTGATCGAATGTATAATTCCACCAAACAACCACCTTTGTGGATCAGATTACCTTCCTATTTAATAAAATATCCAAGATCACTTTTTTGATATTTCCCAATTTTTTAATGCATATATACGATATACCATCTGATAGTGATCTAATTTATTACAATAAAGGAGAAATCAGTATTCTTTGCCTATGAATTTACATTTTTTCTACAGCCATTATCCTATCTCTTAAGGCTCTAAAGCTTCGTTATATTCACATACTACCTCAACGCAGAATTTTTTTTACAAATTCTGATGTTGGGGTATATCTTGATTTATAATGCTGCTACGTATACTATCACAGTGAAATCTCATAAACATACGAGTGTGTATCGCCCTTTCTGGTATACACATTTACTTTTTCACAACCGTGGAACTAAGCAACCATTTTTATTGATTCGAATCTGAAAGTGTATGGGGACATTTTGTTATTAGTTAAAAACAACTCTATATGCTTCCTTAGCGAAGAGCTACACATGGATATTTTCACGCTCCTTGTATCATATATTCTGGATTCGCAACGCAATATTAACGCTATAGCGTAAATATGTAAAGGTCTAAAAATGACAAAGACTGAAAAAGATTGGTTCCAACGCTTAGTTGAATTGATAAAAAGTGACGGACGAACAATGATTGAAATAAGCAGAGCTGCAGGCTGTGGACAAAATTACGTCCAACAAATGATAAATGGGGGAAAGAGGCCTTCTGTAGATAAACTCATGGCTATTTTGAACACACTGGGAAATGCTAGTGCCATATATGTAATAACTGGTTTCAACATCTCCGATGAAGATTTAAAACTCATAACTTTGATTTCGTCTGGAGATAAAAAGAAGATTGAAGCCTTAAATGTTCTGTTGAATGAGCAGAATCTGTAGAATTTTCTACTTTATCCAATATCGCTTGCTTTTGAGACGTCGATAAAGACTCCCATTTCACAATAATATCAGATAAAGTTGTTTCAAATTTTTTATCATTCTTCATAGTCATACTCCATGTAGTCAAACTATATAACGCTAAAGCGTTCAAATATATCTCATACCTTAGAAAAAAATATTTGCAATAGGCAGTATGGAAGCAATTGTGTACAAACTTATTTTACAAAATCAGATGAAGTTCTATTAGTCATGTACCATGGTGAAACAAAAGGCATCACACGATCCAGACCTTACTTATGAAAATTGGTATAATCTATCAAAAACGCGAATAATGTTACGCAGATCTTGCGATTCGGACCAATGAAAACTAATGTGAAAATATCCCTGAAGACACTCCTGAACTCTATATAAGAGAACACGAAAAAGCTTTTTGAAAAAATACATCACAATTTTATGCTACATAGCACTATCTATGTTTTTTAAACAATATTGCAAAGCAAGAATATAACAATGTTATAGGAATAAATTCTTATAAACAGAGCCACACTACCTAAAACTCTGTAACACGTTTACAGGTAACCTCCCCTCTAAACACACCTTGTAAATACTAATATAAGTCTCTATCATGAGCAAAAATGATATTCTTAAAAAATAAAACGAATCACCACGCACAATCTTTGTACGTAAATTGTATACAGATTTACAACAAGAGAGAAATTCCCTTATGCAAGAGAAATTCCCTTATGCAAATGAAGAATTATATTTTCAAAGTATGATTTTGAAGAAGAAGTGTACTTTTACAAAAAAATCCCCCTCTCTGCCAATACTTTTTCATAAGAGAGAAAACTCATAACAAAGATAAAACTCTCTACACGATCAATACGAGAAAAAGGTTAGCAATACAAAAAAGTGGTAGGTTTACCGCAATATTGCCAATCCCTTATGAGAGTAAAATTAAAAAAGACATCTGCTCTTCAATAATAATTCGGATCACATGAAAACTCTATAATTTGAACATTAAGAAAAAAATACACAAAGACAGAAAATGGCATTTTAACGATTTTTTTAATATCATAGAAAACATTTCTTACAGAATAATAAAATGCTTATTACAATAAAATCTGGATGATGCAAAGCGATAGAAACAATCACTCAATTGATTTTTCAAAGAACAATTGATGAAATTCTTTTCAAAGAACACGCCTCCGTCACTATGAACAATATTTCTCAAAAATCAAATAGAACTCCTTTCTTGGGAAAAAGAAAATATCAACAAATGTTATCATCGTTGACCCCATGATACATATGAACGCCTATAGATCACATTCTCTTATATACAACCTTTCATCACGATGATGCTATTCGAACGTCTAAAAGACATTAACATCACTTAGAAAAAAGCAAATTTACACTAAATGTTTTTTGAGCCATTTGTTCTGAACAGGTCCAATCTTTAAAATTTGTTTTATTGAGATCTGTTTATTTGCAGAACAAGTATAAATAAATTTATCTAATGAAGCTTTTAGTCTTCTATTTTATGAAGCACATCACACAGGAAAAGTACAAAACAGTATATGAATTAAGCAAGTAAATAGCGACACATATCAGTTAATCAAAATGCTACAATGTTGCAAATGAGAGAACTTCTTTGATGAGACTAAAAAAATATACCCTCACTTTATATTAAAGTGACTGAGAGAAAAAAAATGAAACAAACAACGACTAAAGGATTTTAGAACAAACAGGAAAATAAATAAAAAAAAACGAAAAAGGTAGAATCTCAAAACTTTTATATAAGCGATCCATTTTTCTATTGGATATTTCCCTATTGGTGGGCCCGGAGGGACTCGAACCCCCAACCAAGCGGTTATGAGCCGCTGGCTCTAACCAATTGAGCTACAGGCCCCACATAGGTTGTTTCTCTCTAAACTAAAATGCCCTATGATACAAGAGCTGACAAAGATTATAACCCATCTTTTTCTCTTTTCTATTGGTTTTTTTTTCAGTGCTCTAATTTCTTTACAAAAACTCTTAAAAATGAGAGAATAATTAACTGACAAATATAAAGGTATAGATATGATAGAAAAGAAAATTCAACCACTGAAGGGTTCTCTGGTTAAAACAGTTATATTAGCATTTACACTCTTAACCACATCGTTGACTGTACGTGTTTATGCTGAAGAAAATAAAATGAAAAATGCAACAATTACAGTGACAGCAATCGGAGAAAGTCAAGCCGCACCGGATATGGCAATTATTAATCTAGCCGTTGTTACCTATGATAAAACTGCCCAAAAGGCATTAGCTTCCAATAATCAATCCATCAATGATATTATAAAAGCTTTTAAAAACAATGGTATCCAAGCAAATGATTTGCAAACATCAGGCTTATCCATTTATCAGTCAACCTCTGATAAACAGCACGAAAAAAAGAATAATGAAAAACTCTATCATGTTTCAAATTCTTTAACCGTACGCATTCGTGATCTTACCAATGCTGGTAAAATCTTTGATCAAGCGATGTCACTAGGTGTTAATTCAGTTAACGGCATTACTTTTACCAACGCAGATACAAAGCCATTTTATCAAGAAGCACGTAAAAAAGCCATTACTGAAGCCATTGAAAAAGCGCAAACGATAGCGCAAGCGGCCGATTTAAAATTAGGAAAAATTATTGAAATCAATGAAAAGGATGATTACTATCACCCAACACCACGTCTCATGAGTAGAGCAGCAGATGTCAGCTACGCAAATACAAATTTTGCAGGTGGTGAGTTAAATTATAACGTGAGCGTCACTGTAGTCTTTGCGATCGATTAAGTCACAAACAGTTGTATAAAAATTACATTACTGGCCTTCACGTAGAAGACCAGTAATGTGATAAAGATATTCTTCCTCAGATAATAATTCGTCTTCGTAAACCTCTATTTGTCCGCGTGCAGAAATACGCGCTGTATGTACCGTCTGACAATCTCCTGATACTAATGGATGCCACCAATGAAGATCTTTTCCCTCATAAATTAATCTATAAGCACAACTTTCTGGAAGCCAACGCGCTGTTTTAACTGTCGTAATGTCTAGCGACATACAATCTGGTACTATTGATTTACGATGAGCATAATCTCGACACCTACAAGTTTCCCCATCTAAAAGGCGACAAGCAATACTGGTTGCATAAAGGTCACCCGTATCGTCGTCCTCAACTTTATGGAGACAACAACGGCCACAGCCATCACAAAGGCTCTCCCACTCAGAAATGGAAATCTCTTCTAATTTTTTTACTTTCCAAAAGGGGAGTTCTCCACTCATAAACTCAGACACACCTTTTTTAATTAAGACGATCTATAAAAATAAAACGTTTAATTTCTATAATTTCATCTATTTCTGTCTCTTAAAAAGATTCAACTCAATGTATACTTTAAACCATGTTCTTAAAATCTATCTAAATAAAAAGAGAATATTCAAAAATAGCGCATATAAATGAACATAACCTATTGAAACATCCCTTTATAAACTGACAAAGAATAAAATGAGTCACCTAAAATGATAGAAAAATCCCGCAAAAGAATACACATTTTTCATCAAAAAGTCCGTATGTTGCAATATAAGTTTATTCCTAATAGATCCAATTTCTTAAAAAACGAGCTGCGCTATACGCAAGGTAATGTTTTTATCGTTCATTTCTTGAAAGCCCCCCTACTCTCTACTCCATAAACACCCTTTGCCCTATATCTATTCTTTTGAGACAGAGAAGTATAAAGCCCCAAAGCTAAGAAAAACATTAAACATCGCAAACTTTCTAGATTATTCAAATTCTTCCCATGTTTTTCTCAAGAAAGTATCCAAGTACAACATGACGCACCTCCCCCCCTTCATTAAGAAGAAAGAGGAAGTTATTAAAATGCACAAGAATTCCTTTATTTAAGAATCGAGAAAACTGCGCAATTTTCGTGAACGGCTAGGATGTTTCAATTTACGAAGTGCCTTTGCTTCAATCTGACGAATACGCTCTCTTGTAACTGAAAATTGTTGTCCTACTTCTTCCAACGTGTGATCTGTATTCATCCCTATTCCAAAACGCATCCGCAAAACACGTTCTTCCCGCGGTGTTAATGAAGCAAGAACGCGTGTTGTCGTATCTCGCAGATTAGCTTGGATAGCTGCATCAATTGGTAATAACGCATTCCTATCCTCAATAAAATCACCCAAATGGGAATCATCTTCATCACCAACAGGCGTTTCGAGAGAAATAGGTTCTTTTGCAATTTTAAGAACTTTTCGTACTTTTTCTAACGGCATAGAAAGCTTGCTAGATAATTCTTCTGGTGTTGGTTCTCGTCCAATTTCATGGAGAATCTGACGCGAGGTACGAACGATTTTATTAATTGTTTCAATCATATGAACAGGGATACGAATTGTACGTGCCTGATCTGCAATTGAACGTGTAATAGCCTGACGAATCCACCATGTTGCATAAGTTGAAAACTTGTAGCCGCGCCGATATTCAAACTTATCCACAGCCTTCATCAAACCGATATTGCCTTCTTGAATAAGATCAAGAAACTGCAAACCACGATTAGTGTATTTTTTTGCAATTGAAATAACAAGACGCAAATTAGATTCTACCATCTCTTTTTTCGCAATAGTTGATTCGCGTTCACCTTTCTGCACCTGCATAACAATCCGACGAAATTCACCAATCGAAATAGCCGTTTCTTGCGCAAGATTTTGTATCTCACTTCGCAGTTTTTGGATTTCTTTTGCTTCACGCACCGAAAACTCTTTCCAACCAGGTGTAGGCAAAGCAGCAATATAATTCATCCAATCTGCGTCCAATTCACGCCCTTGGTATTCTTTTAAAAAGTCCTCATGGCCAATGCCATAGCTATTGGCAATCCGTTTCAGTTTACCTTCATTATGAATCAATCTCTTATTGATGTCATAAAGCTGTTCAACCAAAGCTTCAATACGATTTTGGTTTAAAGAAAGAGATTTTACTGCTTGAATCAACTCACCCTTTAATTGAATATATTTCTTCTTCTGAGAAGAAGTAAGGGCCCCCTCTTTACGCTCTGCCAAACTGCTTTCAACATGCTGATCTTGTAATTTTCGTAATTTCACATAGGTTTGAGCAATAAAATCCAATGTTTCCATAACTTGAGGACAAAGCTCATTTTCCATTGCAGCAAGCGATAAGTTAACATCGTCATCGTCTTCTTCATCATCGTCTTCAATATTTCTCTCTCCTGCGCTCTCCCCCATATTACGTATACCAGAAGACATTTTTTCTTCTACCGTCTTATCAACTTCACTTCGCTCAATAATAGGAGCCTGCTTTGCTTCTGGACCAGCATAAGTCGTTTCAAGATCAATAATTTCACGAAGAAGAATACGCTGCTCTTTTAACTCGTCACGCCAGATAATAAGAGCCTGAAAAGTCAAAGGACTCTCACAAAGTCCCGCAATCATTGTCTCACGCCCTGCTTCAATACGCTTAGCAATGGCAATTTCGCCTTCCCGCGAAAGAAGCTCAACAGCTCCCATCTCACGCAAATACATACGCACCGGATCATCCGTACGATCTGTTACTTCGCGTTTATTCGTTGTCGTTGCAATTGCGTGGCTAGAGGCTTCTACTAAATCACCACCCTCTACCGTAACTTCTTCTTCATAATTTTCAGACTCAACTTCATCCTCATCATCCACAACATTAACCCCCATCTCAGAGAACATCGCCAAGATATCTTCAATTTGTTCGGATGTAACCTCGTCAGAAGGAAGAACTGCATTGAGTTCATCCATTGTTACGTAACCATTTTTTTTGGCAAGCTTAATCATTTTCTTGATGGCATCATCAGAAAAATCAAGAAGAGGACTATCCAAACTCGCTTGGCTTGTTACTTCTGCATTATCTTTCTGTTTAACCTTTGTTGCCATACCATAACTCCACTCGATCACTTCACAGTTTCCATGTAACCATAGTTTCCATGTGACCAGTTTGTTTGTTCTCACTAAAATCTACCAATAGTTACTCATATATACTTCCTTTTAAGAGATTACTATTGGAAAGAATACATTTTGTATATGCCCTGACATCCAGACAAACTCGACATCCAGACAAAAACGCGGGAAAACTCCAGAAGTTTCCCCGACACCTCTCAGCCCTTCTGAGATAATCTCTGTACCCTATCGTAAGAACCAATTTCCCGCTTTTCCTAAAATTTACCCGCTTTTTCTAAAATTTAATTGTCATCTTTATAAAAATGTCACTCCACATAAAGTTCCTCATCTAAAATTTAAGTGACTGATTCGCATTAAAAAAGCGAATCATTTTATCGTATCTTGTGTATTCCCGTCTATTTTTTCATCCAACCAACTTCCAAACCCTTCAATTAACGCTTCTGTTGCCTGCATCTGCTCCAGCTCATTTTTTACCTCACGAAGCAGATCAAAAACCTCACTCTTAGGATTTTCTACAAGTTGCTCTTCAATATCCTGTAATCTCTTATGTAGGTGGTGTTCTTGAAGATGCAAGTAGACAGCTTGTTTTAATATAGCACGTGCATCTTCTATAGGGGCTCCACCAAGGATAATACGCATACCAATATTTTGCACAAGATGTTTCATACGCTCTAACAGAGCTTTTTGTTCTCTTTTCTCTAAGAATGCAACCATCGTCTCTTTATCATGAAGCTGTTGGTCCCCAAGAATTTCCAACATAGCTTGATGAAGAGTTATCAATTGAGTATTTTTTAATTCTAACTCAGAAAGAATTTCAAAATTTTCATACCACAACTCAGGATAGTAAGCTAAAGTGAGTAAAATCACTGCTTCACGCAAAGGAATAGATTGCGAAGAATTTCGTACTATTTCAGAATTTGCTAACAGAGAAAAGGTTTGATCTTTAAAGGTCCTATTTGGTGAAGATTGATCATATCGCCCTCCCCCCTTTTTTTTCGAAAAAGAGGGACGAAAAAAATCAAAAAGGCGTTTTTTTACATCTTGCAAATAATAACGGCGGACATCTTCATCCTTAATCGTAAAAATTTGTTGTTTCAGTTGTTTTTCTAGCGCTGCTCGTGTCTCTGGAATTTCAAAATGCTTTCCATAGGTAGCTCGCCACCATAAAAGCTCACTCAAAGGAATTGCCTTTTGCAAAAAAGAAGAAAAAAGCTGTGCTCCACCAGCACAAACAATTTCATCAGGATCTTTCCCTTGTGGCAACAAAACAAAGCGTACACAAACCCCAGCCTTTAAAAGAGGCAACACACGATCAGCAACACGAAAAGCAGCTTTTAAACCAGCATCATCACCATCAAAACACAAAATGGGCTCCTTCCCCATCTGCCATAAAAGCTCAATTTGCGCTTCCGTTAATGCTGTCCCTAAGGGCGCTACGACTCCTTCAAAACCAGCTTTAGTCAATGCAATGACATCCATATACCCCTCAACAACAAGAAGTGAATGAATTTTTTCATCGCCAACAAAGCGACTATTTTTGCGAGCTGCTGCCGCGTTATAAAGTATATTTCCTTTATGAAACAGCACTGTTTCAGGGCTATTGAGATATTTTGCTCGTGTCACTTTCTCTAATGCACGCCCTCCGAAAGCCACCACACGTCCGCGCAAATCTTCGATAGGAAACATAATGCGATTTCTAAATCGGTCATAAGAATCCGCGCTCTCCTCATGCACTGAGAGAAGCCCACATTCTTCCATTTGCTTTATTGAAATGCCCCGTGCACTCAAAGCTTCTTTCAAAGCTGTACGCCTTACCGGTGCAAAACCAATGCGGAAACGCTCTACAAGCTCTGGTGTAACACCACGTGCATCCAGATAACGACGTGCTTGCGTACCTTCTTTATCGCGTAAATTATATTGGAAAAAATCTGTAGCAATTTTCATCACATCATAAAGGTCAGCTTTTTCCAGTTGACGTTTATGACTTTGTGAATCCAAAATAGGGAGTTTCATTCCCGCAAAATCAGCCAAACGCTCTACACTTTCTGAAAAGTGCAATCCATCAAGCTCACACAAAAAGGTAAAAATATCTCCACTTACACCACAACCAAAACAATAATAGCGCCCTTTATGATCATCACAATGAAAACTTGGCGTTTTTTCACCATGAAATGGACAGCAACACCAAAAGTCTCCCCGTGAAGGCTTACTTTTTCGAGGATCAAAATCCACCCGTTGCCCAATCACTGTTGAAATTGGGAGTCTCGTACGCAGTTCATTAAGGAAATCGGGCGGAAAACGCATTATCTCTCACAGAGTTTGAAAATTCTTTTTTGCATATTTAACGACTTTAGAGCATAATTCCAATACTTCCTCTTAAGCAGTTGTAAAATTTTAAACCCTCAACTGCATATATTTTTAGAAATGGAGAATAAAAAAGTGATCGAATTTATTGTTCAATATCCGTGGTTAGAGGCTATTTCTTGGCTTATTATTCTTACTATAGCTGCCCTTTTAGTGAACTTTCTAGGACGAAAATTACTTATTCACGGAGCAAAAAAACTCTCTTCTTTTCTCCCCAAAAATACAACGATCGATATTAATAATGCTATTCAATACATGGCAAATATCACTTCAGCTTTTATTCTTTCAATTGGTGTTAATTTTATTCCAACATTGCCCGATGCATTTAGCACTGTCATCGGTAATGTTGCCAACGCCTTCATTATCTTTTTTGTTGTCCTGACAATTTCTTCCTGTCTCAATGTCATTAACATCCTTTACGAACAACGACCAACAGCACGACTAAAACCAATAAAAGGTTATATTCAAATTGCTAAAATTGCACTTTTTGCTGTTGCAACAATTTTAATGGTTGCTACATTGATTGACCGCTCCCCTCTTATTCTCTTCTCCGGTCTTGGTGCAATGGCCGCGGTTCTCATGTTAATTTTTCAAGATACGCTCCTTTCTCTCGTTGCCGGTATTCAAATTTCATCCACTGATATGGTTCGCGTTGGAGATTGGATTGAAATCCCCAATCTCGGTGCCGATGGTGATGTTATTGAAATTGCCTTGCATACTGTTAAAGTTCAAAATTTCGACAACACCATCACCTCAGTTCCTATCCGTAAACTTGTGACCGACCCTTTTAAAAATTGGCGTGGCATGCAAGAATCAGGTGGCAGACGCATCAAACGCTCCCTTTTTATTGATCAATCAAGTATCCATTTTCTCACAGAAGAAGAACAAAAATATCTTTCTCGATTTAATTTATTAGAAAATTATTTCACGCAAAAAGTAGCAGAAATTGATCAATGGAATGCTCAATTAGATAAAAATCATGATGTCTTAGCCAATACGCGCCGTTTAACCAACATTGGAACTTTTCGTGCTTATGTTTTTGCTTATCTACAACAGCATCTAAATATCAACCCTAATATGACCTATATGGCAAGGCAATTACCTCCTACAGAAAATGGTTTACCCTTAGAAATCTATTGCTTTACGAACACCACCGTTTGGATAGACTATGAACAAATTCAAGGCGATATTTTTGATCACCTTTATTCTATTCTGCCCTGTTTTGGTCTAAAGGTTTTTCAAAATCCAAGCGGTTATGATTTTAATCAAGTATTAAAAGCAAAAGTGAAATAAAAACAATAAACTTCAATTTATTAATTTTGAAGTAACCACATTCACAACAACAAAGAAAGAATAAAGTATCATGAATGGTTCATTGGTACTCCTTCATCTTGCCGGCGCTATTTCTTTACTTCTCTGGGCCACACGCATGGTGCGCACAGGAATTGAACGCGCCTATGGTGACAGACTTAAATATAAAATGTGCCACGTTATTTCAAAACCATTGTTTGCTGTAAGTTTTGGACTTTTTACAGCAATGATTTTACAAAGCTCTACAGCAATAACGCTCCTCGTTGGTTCTTTCGTTGAATCTGGTTTTGTCTCTGGAGTAGCAGGACTTATGGCTGTACGTGGAGGAGAATTAGGGTCAGCAATCGTTGTAAAAATTCTCACCTATGACCTCACTCTTGTTGTGCCCTTGTGTCTTTTAATTGGCACTTGTATCTTCATGACAACAGAAAAACGTGAATGGCGTCAAATAGGACGTATTGTCATCGGTATTGGTCTTTTGATTTTATCTTTAGAGATGATAAGTACAGCGACAGAACCTTTACGTGAAAGCGAAATTTTGCCTAGCATCATTCGTTATCTTTCAACCGATCCTGTTTCCTCTTTTTTGTTGGCTGCTGGCTTAACCTACCTCTTACATTCATCCATAGCAGGAATCATTTTGCTGGTCAATTTTGCCAATTACGATCTTATTCATACGCAACTCTGTGTTGTCATGGTTCTTGGTGTCAACTTTGGCTCTTCTCTTATAGCACCACTTTTAACGCGCAACGCCTCTCCTAATACCCGCCTCGTTCCCTTAGGAAATTTACTCATGCGTGGGGCCGGTTCAATCCTTATACTTATCTTATTTCTCTCCTTTCACCCTCCCATCACATGGCTTGGCAATAACGCCCCTACTCAAGTAATCAACGCCCATATCATTTTTAATGTTTTCATTCTCCTTGCTGGAATACCACTTTCAAAATGGGTTTTAAAATTAACCACTCAGATCGTGAATATAAGTGCAAAAAAAATGCAAGCTAACAAAACGCTCAATTTATCCGATCAAACAGCTCTTGATGACAGTGTTCTTGAACGCCCAACTCTCGCTCTCTCAAATGTCATGCGTGAAGTCATTCATATTTGTGATCTTGTAGACATCATGCTAGAAAAAATCATGGGACTTTATGAAAATCCTGATCCCAATATTATTCGTGAACTCAACCAACTCAACACCATATTGGACAAAAAACATATCGCCATCAAACTTTATCTTGCACGATTAGCGGGACAAAAATTATCTGACGAAGAAGCTCTTCAAACGCAAGAACTTCTAGGCGCCTGTATAAAATTAGACCAAGCAGGCGATATCATTATTCATAATATGCTGATGCTGGTTAAAAAGAAACAACAAAAAGGTTTACAGTTCAGCAGCGAGGGCTGGAGTGATCTCCTTCGTTTCCACGCCATTGTACTAGCCAACGCGCATATAGCATTTAACGTTCTCGTCTCACGTGATACACATACTGCACACCTATTGGTACAAAAAAAAGATCAACTACGAAACTTAGAAAAAGAGATGAGTTTAAAACATTTTAAACGTCTGCGTGAAGGGGATCTCAAAAATGTAGAATCATCCAGTCTTCATCTCGACACTGTGCGCGACCTCAAACAAATCAACTCTCTTTTGACCTCAATGATCTACCCCATTTTAGAAGAACAGGGACTTCTTCAAAGTTCTCGTCTACGCACCCCTGCTGAAGAACAAACAGAAAAAACTTAAACTTTTCAAATAACTTGAATAAAACACACATCACATCGATTATTCAATTTTGAATATGGTCAAGATATTGATTTAATCAAAACATCTTATTATTTGACAATTTAAATGAGCTTTCTTCATCGTAAATTTCTTTCATTTAAAATCTATTCATGATGAATTGCTCAAAGTCATTTGCTTGCACATTACAAACAAAGCAGCATGTAGAATAGAATTCTTGAAGAAAGACATAAAAATGCCTAACCATCTCAAAGCCAAGACTGTTAAACACATAAAGAGTAGGTCAAGAGTATGATAGTTCCAACCTAAACTCGCCTTGTAAAAAGGGGATCGCTTCACAGTAGCAGCAAAACAGAAATGCTCTATAAGGAATGCAAAACCCCACAAAAATGCAATATTTATATCAAGATCTGTAGAGGTTAAACCTATACAGCCACGCTATAACGTGTCAACAAAGCAGTTTTAATTTCAAACATCATTGATATCAATTGGCAAGCTCCAAACTTTTAAATATCCATTTTACTTATTGCTTTAATCACAGTTGTTTTTTTCAATTTAAGAGAGAGCTTTAAAAAGCTTATAAATACACTTTATGAGTTCTTAAAACATTTTCACTAATATTTTCTTATTTTATTCGTATTTCTAAATTAATTAATTTGTTTATAAATTAAAATGTATTATATATTTATACTTATTAAGTATTATTATGATACAAATGTGAATATTATTTTAATATAAAGGAAAGTAATAAGTAAAATATCTAAAAGCAATATCCTTTCCACTGGGTAAAAAAGGAATAAACCTTGATTTTTACAAAGTTTACTCTAGTTACAATTTAAATTCAGGCAAAGGAGGGTATCATGGAAAATGCAAACATCGGCTGGATTGCAGCTATTGTTATCGGCGGGATTGCAGGTTGGGCTGCACAGTATATTATGAAAAGCCAAACAGGAATATTGTTAAATATTATCTTAGGGATTATTGGCGCTGCGCTAGCAAGCTTTCTTTTTAGTCTTTTAGGTGTAAGTTTTGCTGGTTGGCTTGGCTATCTTATTTCAGGTTTTATAGGAGCCTGTATTCTTATATGGATAGGACAAAAAATTCGATCATAGAGTATTTATTTTTTACACCTTTTGGGATTCAATACAAAACTAGGAAACAACTAGCAGAGTTTGAAATATTTCCTTGTAACTTGTTGTTACCAATTTTGATATGATGGTGAGATGCTTAAGCTGCGATTTTAGGCATACACCATCACCGTATTATAAAACGAAATGCAGTAAAGAACTTTATAACGCACCATTTCATACCTATATAAACTTACGCATATCAGGAGAGATATGTTGCGTTATTTTAACGAAATACGAACTGATTTTTGTACCACGTGCGCAAATCCAGCATATCTCACTGTAATAACAATTCATAAGGTTACAAAAATCACTAACGATGATTAAAAATTCTACCGTATAATGCTAATACCTATACACTCTATCAACAATACCCTTTTTACCAAGAAAACTCGAAGAGCTTTTTTGCATCTTAAGAAATAAAGAGAGACGGTAAGAACAAAATGATAAAGAATTTTTTCTAATCTATGAAAGAAAATAGTATATAAAATAAATATGAAATAATATTAATGTAACTTTATTATAGAATTAATACACATTATGTTATGTGAAGTAATTTTTAACAATTTTAATAATATAATATATTTTAAATTTTTCAAAAATATATGCATTAATATAAACTTCTTGATTATAAAGAATACGATCCCCTTTACATCTCAATTCAAAAGATTTGAATATCTCTTCACTTTCTAAAGTATAAAATAAAATTTTATTCCTCTTAAAACTTCCTCTTTATATCATCTTGCATAGATGAATTTTTAGCTCTTCTTTATATGCGTTACAAACGAATTTTAAAGTACGAAACATTTTTCCCATTGCTCTCATGCGATAAAGAAATTTCCGTAACGCATTGTGAAAGCGCCTTGGATAAAACATAATACCTTATTTTGCTTTTTTAATGAAAATAATCCTATAATATATACTTCCCGCATATCTTCTTTTAAAGACCTTTGCAATCGACTTTCCCTTTGATATCTTCCTGTTAAAATCTTGCTGCTTTTATACTCCTTGTATTACAATAGAGCTATCTATTTAACCCAACATAACATATGGAATAAGACTTTAGCTGTGGAGTAAAACGATGTCTGATCTTGAAGATTCCATCTTACCGCCTCTAAAGTGGTTCTCTGATCAAAATCCTCCAATACCAGAAAACGTTCGCGATTGGCTCATGGAATCGGGCTCGATGACGCTTCGATTAAAGAAATATTGTACCTGCCTCCAAGTTCAACCACAACGCGAATGTTTTATTACGCGAGATAAATTAACAGAAGAAGCAGAGCATCTCCCCGAAAGTGCGCGTTATTGGCTACGCGAAATCATATTAATGGGAGATAATAAACCTTGGCTCCTTGGACGCACTGTAATTCCACAAGAAACCCTCCTACACAATCAAGCCTTGATGCATTTGGGAACTGTACCTCTAGGACATTATTTATTTAACAATGACAAATTAACCCGCGATTACATTCATATTGGTCAACAAGGTGCACTATGGGCACGCCGTTCCCGTTTGCGGTTAACGGGTAAGCCATTGTTGCTAACTGAACTATTTTTAACAGATTCACCACTGTATCCCCACAAATAGAGGTTACTCATTTTATTCTGCATAATTTATAGATTTTATATAGCTTATAAGGGATTTAATCAGAGAAAAGAATTTCAAAATTATCTCAAGAACACATTAAAAACAAAGATTTCTTTTCAAAATATCCTTTTATTTCATAAACTCAGCTTAAAAAATCTCTTCCCTAGAAAAAACGTTCTAAAATTCTGATTTTCTTATCATTAAAACCAGCACTTGAATTAAAAAGATACACGCCATATTGATAAAACCATCTATATTTAAATTTCTTACCGAATAATCACTACTCTAAATATGGTAACTCTTTATCAAACAAATGCTTTGAAACAGCAAAAAAAGACAATAATACACTCCCCAAAATTGGAAATCTGTATCAATTAACTTAATCATCCTGTTTTAAAATTTTTAACAGTGCAAATAATAGATCTTTTTTAAAAAGTAAAAACTCTATAACCTTTTTGTTTTTTAATGATCTAACAGCTTTGAAGAACAGAGAAATATAATACATAAAAGAATGTTTATTGCTCTATAAGAGCCAAAAAAACTTCGTTGATTTCAAAAAAATATTTTTTTGATAATAGTATGTATATAAAAAATGAATGATATTTATCAAAATCCTACTGATTTATAAAGGTGACGCACAATAAAAAATATTTTCCCATCCCATTGAATTAACAAGATCTATTGCAATTTTTTACGAAGACTATTGCACACTTTAGAAAAATTCATTTGCCCCGCATACCGTTCCTTAAGCCACGCCATCACCTTACCTATATCGCGTAATTTTTCAGCCTTTGTTTGTGCCAAAGCTTCACAAAGAACCTGTTCTACTTCCATCTCCTTAAGTTGATAGGGAAGAAATTCACGAATAACTTCTATTTCTGCTTGTCCTCTCTCTGCCAATTCCAAGCAACCAGACTCTTTATAGGCTCGCATCAATTCTTCACGCTGTTGAAGCATTTTAGTGAAAACAGACTGTATCTGCTGATCATCCACTTCTAGCTTCCCCTCATCATAATAAAGAATATCACGATCCCTAACTGCAGCATTCATTAAACGAAGTGTAGCAAGACGCGCACTATCTTGCACTTTCAAAGCAGCCCTAAGAGCCCCATCAATCTGGTTACGCAACATAAATTTATCCAATTTTGTTCAAGAAGAATATGCCTTTTAACCAATCTTTATCCATCTTGCAATGGAAGATAAAAAAATAATTAAGGACTCGATCTTCGAAAAGCTAAAACAAGACTTTACCTCTTCATGGAATGTACTTATACTGCCTATTTCAAGCGAAACGTTACCAGAATAATATACACAGCATCTGTTAAAGGTATGATTTTTGTGTAAAGTTGGTCATTATACCTTTCAGAGAATAAATTGTGGATACATACTATGATACAAGCAACTTCACCCAGCCACCCTTGGAGTATCAAAAAACCGACAGCCCTCTTAGTCTTAGCAGATGGAACCGTTATTGAAGGCAAAGGAGCAGGTGCTACAGGTATCGCTGAAGCTGAAGTGTGTTTTAACACCGCCATCACAGGCTATGAAGAAATCCTCACCGACCCATCATACACACAACAAATCGTTAATTTTACTTTTCCTCATATAGGAAATGTAGGGGCAAATAGCGAAGATATTGAAGATCTCTCTCCTCTCAATTGTCATGGTGCTGTTGGCGCTATTTTCAAAGCAGATATTACACATCCCTCAAATTATAGATCCAATGAAAATCTTCATCAATGGCTTAAAACGCGTAAAATTATTGCACTTTGTGGTATTGATACACGTGCACTCACAATTCTTATTCGTGAAAAAGGTGCACAAAATGCTGTCATTGCACATGATGCTAATGGAAACTTTGATATTCCTTCTTTAAAGAAACGTGCGCAAAAATGGCACGGTCTCGTCAATCTTGACCTTACGAAAGACGTGACATCTCAATCATCAATGCAATGGAATGAAAAACCATGGAGTTGGAATAAAGGATACGGTACAAACAATGTGCACAATCTTCATATCATTGCAATTGACTACGGTATTAAGCGCAATATTCTTCGCCTTATGGCAACACAAAAAGCCCGCATTACTGTTGTGCCTGCCCACACAACTGCAAAAGAAATTCTGGCAATGAACCCTGATGGCATTTTTCTTTCTAATGGACCAGGAGACCCCGCAGCTACGGCTCAATATGCCATTCCAACAATTAAAACATTAATTGATCATAATTTGCCAATTTTTGGAATATGTCTTGGTCATCAACTTCTCGCTCTTACGGTTGGTGCAAAAACCGTGAAAATGCACCAAGGACATCATGGTGCCAACCACCCAGTTAAAGACCTTAACACTGGAAAAGTTGAGATTGTATCGATGAATCACGGTTTTGCCGTAGATTCTTCCTCTTTACCACAACATGTTCAAGAAACACATATTTCTCTCTTTGATGGTTCAAACTGTGGTATTCGAATCATTGGAAAACCTGTTTTTTCTGTTCAATATCACCCCGAAGCTTCTCCTGGACCACAAGATAGCCACTACCTCTTTCAGCATTTTTGTGATCTCATTATGAATTATAAAAAAATATCTTAAAATAAAAAGCCTCACCTTTTAACTTCTCTCCTTTAAATTATATCATCTTCCTACGCACAATTATATTATTTTTATACCTACAACTTATTGAAGTTGTATTATTATTTATCATTCTGAAACTAAAAAGAGCGCACTGAATAGCTTAAATTTTTCTCCTTCCTCTTCTCTTAAGGTCGTATCCATCAAAATCATTGGCTTCTCCCCCCAAGCAAGGTAAGTGTATCGATAAAAACTATTTTTAAAAAGAGTAAAGTGTCTAACCTTCGAAAATACAATTTTAAGCATTCTATTTTGCATGAGAAGCATAACTCCTCCTAAAGAATAAAGAAATTAAAGTGTGAAACAATGCAACAAATCTCTACTTTTTAAAAGATATTGCCGTAGATGGTTTTGAAAACTGTAAAGCCAAATAAAAAAGTAATAGCAAAACAGAAAACATCTTTTCAATTTTACAACTTTATATTCTTCCAAAATGAGGTTTTCTTTCGATTCCAGAAGTTATGCCAACAAATATAAGCAATATTTACTTCCAATTTGCCATATAAAATTTGGAATTGTTCATACAATACTGATACATCTAACGCAGATACGTTTTAATCTTTTGTTTTCAATATGCTGCTGCATTAGCACTGGATATTAATTTGCAAGCAATAGAAAAAATACGGACTCCCCTATACAAACAATATCACAAAATAAAAAAAATTATTTGCACTAAATGAGAAGGATATATCGATATTTTATATAACACTTTGTTAAACAAATATCACAAAAAACTTTCTGCCTATAAAATGATACATTTTGTTTATCTTGTGCATTCTTCTAGCAAAATAGTACGTACCGGCCTCTCTCAACAAATTAACGTACCCGCAAGGCAAAAATAACTGTCGCAACGACAAGAAGAAAAAAGCCTCCAACAAAAGGAGCACCTGAAAAATAAAACAGTGCATTTTTATCTGTAAAACATTCAAAAAGAAACACATAAAAAACAGAACCAAATGTTAAACTTAATGAAATAACAGATGTCATCGCTCCTTGCAGTTCTCCTTGTACATTTGTCGGTACCTGCGCTGAAGCAATCGCACGTATAGGTGCATGAACAAGATATTCAAGCATTGTACACATACAAACCATATAAACCATCCACCCCTGCGTCGCGAATGTATAGCCCAGCATAGCAACAGAGGCAAACAAAAGCCCCACTATAACAATATGCCAATCACTCCATCGTTTAGAAAAATAAGGCAAAAAGAGAGCGACTACAATAAATTGGCCTATCCCAAAAACACTATAGGAGAGTCCAATAGAAAAAGAACTCCAATCATAGCGTTCTTTTGCAATGAACGCCCAAATGCTTAACCATACAGATTCCGCAAACCAATAAAGAAAAAAGACCAATAACACCCAAAGAACCATCGGATATTGTTTCAGGTGCCAAAAAGCACCTAAGGGATTTGCCCGCTTAATATCAAAAAAGCGCCTATTCCATAAAGAAAGGGTTTCTGGAAGCATAACCCAAGAAAAAATAAAATTAATGAGTGAAAAACCAACAGCAAAATAAAACGGAATACGCGGACCAAACTGACCTAAAAAACCACCAATAAACGATCCTAAAATAAACCCCAATGCGGATGCAATGCCTAACAAACCAAAATTGCGTGTACGGGTTTTATCATCAGATATATCCGCAAGATAAGCTGTACAAGTTGCAAAACTAGCGCCACTTATCCCTGACAAAAGACGCCCGATAAATAACATAGAATAGCTCCATGCTATAGCACATATGAGATTATCAAGAGCAAAGCAGATAATAGAGAGAAGCAAAATAGGACGACGACCATAACGATCAGAGAGATTGCCAATAACAGGAGCAAACAAAAACTGCATCACTGAATAAGCTGCAAGTAATTTTCCTCTTTCTACAAAAGATGTACTAACCTCTTTTCCAGTTAATTGAGAAAAATATTCAGGCAAAACAGGACAAATGATCGCAATACAAAGAATATCTAACAATAAAGTGATGAACACTAAAATGAGCCCACGCTGAACAAATTTCGGATTGAGCATTTGGTCTTGCATAACATACACACTATTTTACGCATACAATGACTCCCCCGCTATCTTTTAACTCCCTTTTCCTTTTAAAAGTATTCTATACCGTATACTTTTCACATACAAAATAATAACAAAGTAAAAATTTAAGTAAGAGTCAAGATAAAACTGTAAAATTACGTTTTAATTGGTGTATCTTTAGTTGCTATCTCATTGTCAAAGAATAAAAATTTTTTTTGCATTATACGAACAAAATATTTGTGCGACAAACTCATGAACAAAATTTCATGAAACACAGAGTATTTCCAATAGTTTTAGAGACATTACGATGAATTTTATCAGACATCATTTTCCCCTCTCATCCCACCGTTTTCAGGAATCTCAATTCCATTGGATACGTTAGATATCCTATAGTAATTGAAACCTTTTAAAAGATAAGCTCTTAAAAAATTTTCTTACCCTCAGAATATGCTATAAAGTTAAAGCAGCAACACCAGAATAGCTTAACAACGTAAAAAGCTCATCATATTTTTAAAAATATTTATTTGACAATAATTTTGATTAAAAAATAAGTATATTATAGAGAAAAATCCTTTAATTCTATAATCTTAGAAAAGATTCATATCGTTTGCAATTTGTGTAACCTTAAAAACCATGATTTTATCTTTATATTCATTGATACTCTTAATGATTGTATGCTAGCATTAAATCTAACGATGATCATGATAAGCATTTAAAAAATAGCACTTTTAGAAATAGTTCGTCATGAATTTTTAATTCAAAATGGTGTATAAAATGCGAAAAATATCCCTATTAATTCTCATATTAATGTTGGTAACAGGATGTGATGTTCAGGATTCTGATTCACAAGAGAGTACTGTAGAAAATAAAATAAAAACACAACAAACAACCAACGTAAACCTAGATCCCTATACTCTAAATAAATTAAATGCTCTTCTCAAAAAACGTTCAGAAACAAATTATCAGGAAAAAGGGGCACTAATTGACTTTCTTTCTGAAGCTTTTTTAGGGACACCTTACCAAGCAAATATGTTACATGGCTCAGAAAATACACCAGAAAAACTGATTATTGATTTTAGAGGCTTAGATTGCTTCACTTATCTGGATTATGTTGAAGCATTGCGCAAATCAACATCCCAAACAGAATTCATAAATAACGTCATAAAAACGCGTTATATTAACGGTAATGTTCATTTTTTAAATCGGAAACATTTTTTTACGGATTGGGCTTATAGAGAATATAAACTCGCCACTGATATTACCGCTGAAATAAGTCCCCATGCGGTAAAAATAGAAAAATATCTCAATAAAAAAGCTGATGGTGGAAGCTATCTACCTGGGTTGCCAGTTGTGAAACGCACAATAACGTATATTCCAAGTAACTTTATTAATGAGGAGGTTATAGGTCGTTTACAGTCTGGTGATTTCATTGGTATTTATACGAAACTTGCTGGATTGGATGTAACACATGTGGGCTTCTTTATCATGACAGATAAAGGGCCAATGTTAAGAAATGCTTCTTCACGAAAAGAAAACGAAAAAGTCGTTGATTCTCCTTTTATGAATTATGTTGAAAAAACACCAGGAATCATTGTTTTAAGGGCTCTTGAATAACATCATAGCGATATGAAATATCTTCTCTATTCTTAAAATATATACTGTCGTTATTCAGGTAAACATCTAACTTCGTTCAAGCTATACGGATACAATATATTTGTTTACAGTTTTAAGAGAAAAAAGTCGTTTTGATCTAACTTTGTTTATAAGTATGACAAAATCATTTTTGGAGAAATTACGGATTTGTAATCACTTTTACTGGTTGAACGATAAAGACAGAAAAAACTCTATTATAGTATCACGCTTTCCTTTCATATTCTCAACCAAGAGTTATCTTTAGATTACCGCTAATCTGATCTTTACGAATATAACGCAAAAGACACAAACGAACGTTTGTAAAAATAAGTAAAAGTAAAGCCAGATATGTTTGGTGGTTGTTTCATAAAGTATTCTATAAAAATTCGATCTACCTCTCTAATTTATTGCATATAAATTTTTGACTTTATAGCTTTTTTTTCCTTATAAAGTCTTTGCTTTTTGTTATTATCTATAAATTAAAATAGCCCTGATATAGCAGCATATTATGATTAGGATGCACCAGTACTGTACGAGTCCTTGTAAAATTTTGATGCCAGATTGGAATGAAAATATGAAGGCATCAATTAAAAACCAGTTTCTATCTTTAGCATCATTCTTTAGTTCAGCTTTACAATTTTCTACAGTAACGACAATAATATCCTTTAAAGAGTAGAGTTATGAGCATGATTTTTGTTTTTTCATCTTTTAATGAGTCCCCCATCCTTCATGCAATAAAGAACACTCTAAACAGAACACATTGTATCGATAAAACAACACATTTATTAGCAACAATAATGACGATTAATCTATGATCACAAACTTTAAAACCCTATTCATAACTTTTATACAAAATTTATAATTAAATCTCATTAAACTTATTACGAAGGCTTCACTCCTCCTCGCCCTAAGAAACGAAACATCTACTCCCGACAGTCTGTAAACGATCCGTTTTCTTAAATGGATTTAAGCTGCTAACCATTTCATGAGATTCACTTACAAAAGAATACACCGGCAAGTCCTATTTTGAATATTTACTCCATACTCTAAAAACACTTAATAGATCAAATTTTATATGCCTTATCTCACCACACCTTAAATGACAGTGTTTTAACGAAATAGAATAAATCTTGCCTTAAATACTCTGTTTAACCTTGTATACTTGATTGATGCAAAAATTAAATCAACAAAAGAGCATCATTGTATTTTCGAGAGGTATGAATCACCCCATCATAAAAAAACAGTCCTCATAACATAACAGACAATTTGAAAAAAACTTTTTATATAAAAGGGATTACCGTTGTACCGGGAGGCAATTTTGCCTCATCTTCAGGCTCGACATGAATAGAAATACGCACATTATCAAATTCTTTTTGAAGAACAGCTTCGATTTTATCACAAATTTTATGTGCTTCTCCTACCTGCATTACAGCAGGCACAACCAAATGAAACTCTATAAAAGTAACCCTTCCAGCAACACGCGTCCGTAAATCATGGACCTCAAGCGCACCCGATGCATTTGCAGAAATCAGTTCCCGAATCCGCATGCTTTCATTCAATTCAACGCCAACGTCCATTAATCCCTGAACAGCATTTCTAATCACCTTCCAGCCCTGTAAGAGAATATTAACGGCAACGATTATCGCTAAAATTGGATCTAAAGCTCCCCATCCCCCGACAAAACCGGCAATCAAACCAATTAAAATTGCAAGCGAAGTAAAAACATCTGTTATAAAATGCACTCCATCAGCTTTAAGAGCCGGTGAGCGATGGAGTTTTCCCTGCCAAATAAGAACCATTCCCCACATACAATTTATGACAGTTGCAATAAGATGAATAACAAGCCATATTCCAGGTTTCTGCAACAATTTAACGGTAGAAAGAGCTATCCATGCTTCTCTTAAAATAACAATTGCGGCAATAATAATGAGTACCCCTTCAAGAATTGCGGAAAAATATTCCGCTTTATGATGCCCAAAGGGATGATCATGATCTGCTGGCTTCATACTCACTTTAACAGCCCACCATGCTGCCAATGACGCAAGGATATTAACAATTGATTCCAATGCATCAGAATAAAGTGCAACCGAACCTGTGATGTGATATGTCCAATATTTCAAAGCAAAAACAATACACGCAATAAAAATAGAGTATAAAGTCAAGCTTTGTATATTGATTTTTACATCCATGAACCTCATCCTTTTCTTCACGAAATAGGGAATTAATATTTTCAACCATATCATTATACTTTTGGCATAACGACGATCTTTCCTCAATATTACAGAAGCTTCATCATACAATAAACGCCTCAGCTCACCATTATTATCGTAAAAACTGCTCAGTTACACGAACAGCATCAATAAATAAAGAAGAGAAAAAATAATAGAAAAAAGAGCTTTCCCAAGAGCAATCAAACACATAACCTTCATTATTAATCGTTTTCTGAATAACTTAAAGCCATCTCACTTCTCATAAACGAAAAACTTGTTTTTGCTCAAATCTATCATGATCATGCATTATTTTTCAGTCTTATGATGTGCATTATACCCCATCTATAAGCCATCGTTGCACCTTAGAAAAAATATCTTAGCACTCTACGGTAACTTTACAGGTCAACTGGATTTTAAAATATGATTTACTAAAAAATTTAGATATAAAAAGAAGAACAATGATTACCCTCAAAAAAAAAGAATCTGGGCATTGGGGACCCAGATTCTTTTCCCTTAGAAATTAAGGGCATACAGAACTTGGGAAATAGCGGGGACCCAAGACACTGCACCCGATACGAGAAAAAATATATGATTCCGTATCAGTATTTTTACATTATACCTATGGTTGCATATTGTCAATACAAATTCTACCATAAGTTTTAAAATAATGTTTTTTTATCTCTTTTTTTTAAATAAAACAAATTCTAACATCTGGAAATCATAAGAAAAAAGCACTAAAAATCTCGCATGCATTTGAATATCACAACAATCAATGAAACAGATGATCCACGCCTAAAAGCCTATCATAATATCCGTGAAAAAGATCTTGTTGGACGGCAACATCAATTTATTGCTGAAGGCAAAGTAACATTGTCCGCATTACTACATTCGAAAGAGTTTTCTGCCATCTCACTGCTCATCGTAGCAAACCGTCTCTCTGGACTTCTACCGCTTTTAGAAAAAACACAGCCTCTATGTCCCATTTATTGCGTTCCACAAAAAGTTATGGATAATATCACCGGCTTCCATGTTCATCGTGGTGTTCTGGGTATTGGTAAACGCAAAATACTGCCATCCTTACAAAGTTTTTTACAACATCTTCCAGAAAAAGCTTTGATTCTTGTTTTATGTGGTATCTCGAATCACGATAATATGGGATCAATTTTTCGTAATGCAGCAGCCTTTGCCAGTAATGGCATTATTGTCGACAAAACCTCATGCGATCCACTTTATCGCAAATCAATAAGAGTGTCTGCCGGCGCTGCTTTAAAAGTACCCTATACGCAAAACGCTGATATAGATGACATTATAGCTGCTCTAAACGATGAAAACTTTCATCTTTATGCACTCTCCCCTTCTGCCTCACACACTCTCAAGCAAGCCAACAAAACCAAAAGAATAGCACTTATTTTTGGAACAGAAGGCGATGGCTTACCACCCCATATACTACAACAATCAAACACCTTACGTATTCCCATGACTGACGGTTTTGACAGCCTTAATGTTGCCACAGCCTCAGGTATTGCACTTGCTCATTTTACCAACTTTGACCACTAAAGATGATAACACTTCAAGTTATAAAACATACCCAATGTTGTATGTTATCTATCAGTCTCCAATAATATTGCCGTTCCCTAGCCTTTGAAAGCATTGATAAAAAACATTTTTACATTTTCTTTATCATCACTTTCCACACCCTAACCCACTTATGACGTGCAAAAGATATAATTTTGATGGATTCAATCATAAAACAAACTTTCAATGAAAAAATCTTCCGGAAGTCTCTCATTCAAGTTTAAGATTAAAAAATATCATTATAAATCAATTTACTATGCTTTATAAAGCTGTTGTTTTTAGTTCTGAGGAAACAGGATCTTTTGTTTCGAGATTGCATAAAACGCGCTTCAACATCATTTCAGTATCAGCTGCACGTTCTGAATGTGTTACAAATCCTCCCCCAAGAATACGCGCCTCATGACCATTTCCATCATAAAGAACGCAAGCTTGCCCTGGTGCCACACCATTTTCACATTCCAATAAATCAACGGAAAAAATACCTTCTTTATAATGTAAGCGCGCAAGGTGAGGAGGACGCGTTGAACGCACCTTTACAGCCACCTCAATACCTTGAGAAGGGAAATTATCTAACGACTCATCACCAAGCCAATTCACATCACGTAAAAAAAGCTTATGCGTTTCTAACATTTCACGCGGTCCAACAATAACACGTGCATTTTCCACATCGAGATAAACCACATAAAGCGCTTCACCCGTTGACACCCCAATACCACGACGTTGACCAACCGTATAATTAACAATTCCCGAATGTTTACCTAAAATCTTTCCATCAATATGGACAATAACGCCAGGATTAGCTGCTTCTGGACGCAGTTTTGCGATAACATCTGAATATTTTCCTTGTGGAACAAAACAAATATCCTGACTATCATGCTTATTGGCAACCACAAAGCCCATTTCTGCTGCCATTTCACGAACGCGGGCTTTTGGAAGGTCACCAAGTGGAAAACGCAAATAATCAATCTGTTCTTGTGTCGTTGCAAAGAGAAAATAACTCTGATCACGATCATTATCGAGAGGACGAAAGAGTGCTCGATGCACTCCGTTGGAACGCGAACGAATATAATGTCCCGTAGCCAAAGCATCTGCCCCCAATTCGCGTGCCGTTGCTAATAAATCAGCAAACTTAACCGTTTGATTACATGCAATACATGGTACTGGGGTCTCTCCATGAGCATAACTTTCTGCAAAAGGATCAATAACAGCTTCGCGAAAGCGCTTTTCATAATCAAGAACATAATGAGGAATTCCTAGTGTTTCTGCAACGCGGCGTGCATCCTCAATATCTTGTCCTGCACAACACGCCCCCACCCGATGCGTTGCTTCCCCATGATCATAAAGCTGCAACGTAATGCCAATAACATTATATCCTTCCTTTTTCAAAAGACCTGCAACAACCGATGAATCAACCCCCCCCGACATTGCAACAACAATGCGAGAATCTTCAGGTTGTCCTGGTAAATCAAGACTGTTTAAAAACATGTATTCATTCTCTATTTACTGCTCTGTTTAATGGCTACCCATATGTTGACATTCTGATGCACGCTCTTCAGCACTTTTACACGATTGATTGTCTTTATATTATTTTTTTATCCTTTCCACAACCATAGGCATTACTTTCTTAAGAGCTGCTGCAAACAAAAAAAGAATGATGGAAATAAGGCATAATGGTAATCGTTTAGGAGAAATCCTTTTTTGCTCTTTTGAAAAATCCGGTAAAATATTGCAAGAATCTCTTCTTCACACTTCAACTTGAGCTTCTTTTTACATACCCAATCACTTTATTAATTTTTTCTTTCAGCGCTTTTAGCTCTTTTTTAAATTTCATGCTCTATAAACGAATCAAGTCCTTGACTAAAGGTAGAGGATACGAATGAGCAACTTGATAAAAACACAAATGAAATATGTTATTGGGCCAGATGGAAGTCCGCTTACAATTGCCGACCTACCGCCGCAAACAACACGGCGCTGGGTGATTCGTCGCAAAGCTGAAGTTGTTGCGGCTGTCAGAGGTGGATTGTTAAGTCTTGACGAAGCGTGCCATCGTTATACTTTGACTGTAGAAGAATTTCTTTCATGGCAAAGTTTAATCGATGAACACGGTTTAGCGGGATTACGAACGACCAAGATTCAACACTACAGGCATTAAGTTGCCATTGATTACGATTTGATAACATAAAGCAATCTATAAAACAGCCAAACTTGATAAAAGTTTGGCTGTTTTATACTATATCCAAAAGATAAACCTGAAAGAATGGATTCTTCAATAATTGCTTTTATTAGCCAACCATTGAATTAGCCAACCATTGAATTAGCCAACCATTGAATTAGATTCAATCAAAATATCCTTATCATCCGCAACAATCTTCTTTTCTCGTGCTTCCAAAAGCTGTGCACGTTGCAGCTCTGTATTAGCTTCATGGAGAGCAATTTCAGCGTTTGTTTTTTGAAGTTCTAAATCACGAATTGAATTGATCAGATTATCACGTCTTTGCCGCGCTGCACGCGCAAAAGCAGAATAAGCAAAATGGTGAACATCATTGTTTCCAGATTTACGTTCTTCATGAGTAATCTGTGCTTCCAACTCTAACACCATTCGTTCAAATTCTGCGATCATCATCTCAAGCTGTGCAATTTCACGGCGCTTTCCACGCACTTGAAACATCCTCAATCGCACCATATTTTCTCGTGGCTTCATACTCACTACTCCTTGATTGCGCCAACTCAAAACTCGCATTCACACCCAATAAATATCTTTTAGTTATATGTCTATCCGACAAAAACAGTCTATTAACTTGAAATTATAATAATTTTTGCCTTGCATTAAAGCATCTGAAAATACAATCTGCTTTAAAGAGCAATAACTATTTCTTTAACTTTTCCCCCCATTATAAATGAAGAGGTTTAAAGCTCAGTAAATAAACACTGAAATTGTAAAAAAGTAATTTATAACGCTCTTTTACAATTTTTTTTAAGTTAAAGTTTATAGAAAAAGCCCTTCTTTGTTTATTATGTTAAAAAATATGGGATTTTTCTAAAATAATTTTGTAGCCTCTTTCAAAAATAAAAATATTTTGTTAACCACTATCATGGATAGTGGGGAATTTAGTAGTGATTGTTACGCGTACTACTGAAATGTTCATAAACACTTTGTCATAAGTGTTTGATTTAATGAATTGTTTTTATAACAGTGGTTTTGCTAACTGATATAAAATAGAAATGCTCCTTATGATTCGTGAAGGAGCAAAGTGAGGGATCTAAAATGCGCGTATTATTAATTGAAGATGATAGAGCAGTTACTCAAAGTATTGAGTTGATGTTAAAGTCGGCTAACTTTAATGTTTATATCACTGATCTGGGTGAAGAAGGTATCGATTTAGGAAAACTCTATGATTATGATATCATTTTGCTTGATCTGAATTTGCCTGACATGTCAGGGTATGATGTCTTGCGGACTCTAAGATTGGCAAAAATAAAAACTCCTGTCTTAATCCTTTCTGGTATGAATGCCATTGAAGACAAGGTTCGTGGTTTTGGCTTTGGAGCAGACGACTATATGACGAAGCCTTTTCATAAAGATGAGCTCATTGCACGTATCCATGCAGTTGTTCGTCGTTCTAAAGGACATGCACAATCGGTTATTGTTACCGGAGATCTCACCGTTAACCTTGACACAAAAACTGTCGAAGTTGCAGGGCGCCCTGTTCATTTAACCGGTAAAGAGTACCAAATGTTAGAGCTTCTCTCTTTACGCAAAGGTACCACCCTTACCAAGGAAATGTTTCTCAATCATCTCTATGGTGGAATGGATGAACCAGAACTAAAGATTATCGATGTTTTTATCTGTAAATTGCGGAAAAAATTGGAAGCAGTCTCTTCTAGTGTAAATTACATTGATACAGTTTGGGGACGTGGTTATGTATTACGTGATCCAGTTGAAGAGAACGTACGAAAAACCGCTTAAGCAGTGAACATGCACATTGTAAAATCTCGGAGTCTAGCGGGCCGAGATTTTTTCCCGAGATCTTTTCTCTGTTAAAAGTAGAAAACTCGCACACCAAAAATCTCATATAGAAAGCGCTTAAAGCTTAAGAAGTAACCACACCAAATTTACACATATAACCTTATCGCTCATAAATTCAATCGAAGCCACTTTTCCCAACACAGCTTAAGCGCTTCTCTCTTATTCAAAGCTTTTTTATACTTTCTAAAACAATACAACCATCACTTTCATCAATATTTATTTTCATCTCTGTCATCTGAGCAAGTAACATTGTGTAATAAAATTGGATGACATGTGCATCAACAAGCTCTTCTTGAACTTCTCCACGGAATAACGCAAGAAAATGAGGGGGTATACGGAGAGTTCTACCGAAAACCTCAAATCGAAAAGAACGTTTATTTTCTTCTTGCAAAATCATAACAACAATTTCACCACCACGAGAAACTGTTGCATTTGCAATCAATAATAAATTAAGCAAAAGTTTAACTTCATCTTTTTCTAACAATAAAGAAGAAGCTTGCCATTTTAATGTTGCTTTTTCTTCTTTCATATATTGTTGAGCAACCTGCTCTGCAGCCCGTGTATCTATTTGTCCTCCACTTGCACCAGCAAAACCAAAAGCCAATCGCGCAAATTGTAGACGTGCAGCAGCACTTGCAACGGATAAACGCACCAATTGTAAAGCATCTTCTTCAGCTCCTCCTTCATCATAAAGCTCCATTGCATTTTGAATAGCCCCCACAGGTGAAATCAAATCATGGCAAATACGACTACAAAGCAAAGCAGCAAGATCCATAGGCTTCAAAGAAATATCTAACGTCATAATGATTGAAAACTCCTAGATTCAAAAAAACAAACTTTATTTTAAAGAAAAACTCTTAACATCTGATGCATAATAGGAAATATTAACAATCATGCTAAAAAATCAGAAATAAATTCAAGAATTTAAATAACCTTATATCTTATTTTTTATTTGAATAGCATGAAAATTCTAATATTATCTTTTTGTTTATCACTAATAAAAGGAGAAAACTCCATGGCTCTCTCTCTGCTCAAATACTGGTACAAAAATATTATATCTTTAATCTTCCTTTTATTCATCACCATAAACACCACACATGCTCAACTAAAACCAATAGAGCAAAACGAGCCTCATTATTCACTCCAAGAAATTATTGATTCTGGTCATATTTTTTTTGGAAAAACAGCCAGTGGTTTGGCTGTTGCAATTCAAAATATTTTTTCAAAATACGGTTATCCCAATGCCTATATTTTAGGAGAAGAAGCTTCTGGTGCCTTTTTTGCTGGATTAACCTATGGCGAAGGAAGGGTTTTTACCAAAAGCTATGGTCAACATAAAGTTTTTTGGCAAGGTCCCTCAGTAGGATGGGATTTTGGCGGCCAAGGCTCCCGTTTAATGATCTTAGTTTACAATCTTAATGGCATAAATAATTTATGGAGACGCTATGGTGGTATTTCAGGTTCGGCCTATTTAATTGCAGGTGTTGGTTTTCATGTCCTAAAATACCATAATACCTTGTTAATCCCAATACGTACAGGAGTCGGCGCACGCCTTGGTATCAATGTAGGATATTTAAAATTAACACCTAAACCGACATGGAATCCGTTTTAAACGTATTCTTATTTGAAAAGGGGTATTATGCTTATTCAATCATTTCTTTTTTTTATACTCGGAGTTGCTTTCACTTCTTGGTTACTGGTGCTTTTATCTCCTTTTATTTGGCGGAAAGCCGTTCATTTTGCATATAAAGATGTTTGTGCGAAAATGCCATTATCACTCGCGGAAATAGAAGCAAATCACGATTTTCTTCGTGCACAACATGCTGTAGAATTAGCAAACAACCAACAAAAGTACGAATTTTTGCAAAAAAAATATGCCCAACAAAAAATACAACTGAGCCAAGTAACAGAACAATTTTATCGGCTATGCCTCCCCACAAAAGATACTCTCACCAAAGAAGCGATAGCAATCAAACAAAATATCGCCACACTACACACTTTCAAAGGAAAGAAAAATGATGCGTGAAAAAATCGCACTCTATCAGCAACGCTTACAAAAAATCCAAACTCATGAGCTTGACCCGACTGCTAACCACCAATTGCTGGAAGAACTCCGTGAAGAAACAAAAGAACTTGCAGCAACATTGGCAGCTCAAATAGCGCTACAAGAGGGGAATACATCACCCATCAACACATTGATTCAAAAATCAAAAAACAAAAATGACCTAGCCTCACGTATTCGCAAAAAAATAACTTTTCTCTCCAAAAGCCCTGTTAAATAAGTTATCTTTTAAAACACCTTAAATGAAGAGTAAAATCAACAAAGGTTCATTGTAACTTTCATAACCCAAATCCTTTTTATTAAACGTGACTTTTCTGCTAAGCTAAAGGACAAAGTTTTTTAGCCCATACCGTTCTGTTAAAAAATATCTTCTTGTCTAGCAGATTCACTTTCTAATCATATCTCCGCTCTAAAGAACAACATTTCATAGGTTCTAGAAAGCAAATAATACCAAAGACATTGGTCACACACTCTAACAAAAAATACCTTCTAAGATGGATCACCAATAGAGATTTGACCATAATTTTAAGGATAAAAATACGCTCTCAAGAGTGATAAAAATCTCTTATTTTTTTGATAATCATATCCTGATCCGTTTGTGTCAAGTAAGGATGCATTGGTAAACTTAAAACACACTCTCCCAAAGACTCTGAAACAGAAAGGGAATCTTTTACATAAGGGAAGTGTTTATAAGCTGGCTGTTGATGTAAAGGAGTTTTATAATAAATCATTGTAGGGATAGAATTTTTTTGTAAAAAATCTTTTAATTTATCCCGTTCTTTTACCTTAATCGTATATTGTGCATAAGCAGAACGAATATTTTCTCCTATTTCTGGAACTGTAACAATATCTCTTAAGCCATTGGAATAGCGTTGAGCAATTTCTACACGCTTTTCCATTTCATCTTCAAAGATCACAAACTTTTCTAGTAAAATTGCAGCCTGAATGCTATCTAGGCGCGAATTCATACCAATACGTACATTGTCATATTGCGTTTCACCTTTACCATGAAACAAAATAGAGCGTAAAAGTTTTGCAAAATGATCATCATTGGTCATCATAGCGCCTCCATCGCCATAACATCCTAATGGTTTTGCAGGATAAAAACTTGTAGCAGCCACATCACCAAAAGCACCACACATAGTATTACCGCTTCTCCCCCCCATAGATTGAGCAGCATCTTCAATTACAAAAAGATTTTCCTTGGCAGCCACTTGAGCAATTTGCACATAGTCAGCAGAAAGCCCAAATAAATCAACAGCAATAATAGCCTTTGGCTTTAGACGTCCTTCTTTTTTTATCATTTCGATAGCGTGAGAAAGTTTTTCAACATCAATATTGAATGTATCAGGTAAAACATCGACAAAAACAGGTTCAGCCCCCACCAAAGCAACCACTTCAGCCGTTGCTGAAAATGTAAAACTAGGACAAAAAACAGCATCCCCTAGACCAATATTTTTAGCCATAAGAGGCATCTTCAAAGCATCTGTTCCATTAGCACATGCAATCACATGTTTAACGCCAAGATATTCTGCCAATTTCTCTTCAAATTCTGTTACTTTTGGCCCCAAAATATACTTACCACTAGCGACTACATGCGCAATTGCAGAATTAATTTTATCTTCAATACGCGCACGCTGCGCCCCAAGGTCGATGAATTGCATATTAACTCCATTGATCATCACAAGAATGCAAAAGCGCTACCTATCTCTTTTATCTATCATAATTGACATCAGCAGCTGTTAAAATCCGTAAAACAGCAATAGCATCATCACCATTTGTACGAGGTGATTGACGCGTTTCAATACAATGAAGGAAATGCCGTAATTCGCAAGTAAGCGGCAAGTCTTCACAAACATCAATATAATTCAGCTCATCCATGCTAAAAGCCCACTCTTGATTTTCTTTCCAAACAGCAAAATGGTGCATTGCCAATTTACGACTCCACGGTTCCATATCATCAAAAACGAGTATAGCCTTTGTTCCAACAACAATTAAACGCCTCTCACGATAAGAGCTTAAGCGTGAAGTAAAAAGATGACTACGCACACCATTTGGAAAAATCATATGAATATGAGAAAAATCAGAAATCTGATCAACGACAGCAGCCCCCTCACCGCGAATTTCGGAAGGTTCGCATCCTGTCAACGCCAAAATCATTGAGAGATCATGAGGGGCAAGATCCCATAAAGCATCACTGTGTGTGTGAAATTTTCCAAAGCCTAATCTATGAGAATAAATATATCGCACATCTCCCACATCTCCGTTTTTCACCAATTCACACATTTTTTCAAAAGCCGGATGAAAACGTAAAATATGGCCCACCATAAAAACTCGCTCATAGGCCTCAGCCTCCTGAACTTGGCGTTTAGCATCAGAAACATTCAAGGCTATTGGTTTTTCCACCAAAACATCTTTACCATTTTTAACAGCACGGAGCACATTTTGCGTATGCAATTGTGGCGGCAACGCTAATACCAACGCATCAATATCTCGATGAGTAAAAAGATCATCTGGTGTAACAACCTCTACACCATACAGTGTTGCAAAACTAGCAGCACGATCATTATCAATATCAGAAACTGCTGCTAAAGCTCCGAGAGAGTGGAGTGTCCGTATATGATTTTCACCCCAATGACCGCATCCTAAAACCGCTACACGTGGCACCATTTTCATGCCTTACCTTACTTTATCATATAAAATTACACTTTTACATATCGAGGATAATATAGAATGACAAGAGAAAAGCTTAAAAACGATGCTTGACATCTTACTATTCTACCCCTTATATCCGCAAAAGATGTAATTATTGACAATTATGATTGCTTATTTTGGCGGAGTAGCTCAGTAGGTTAGAGCAGAGGAATCATAATCCTTGTGTCGGGGGTTCAAATCCCTCCTCCGCTACCATTACTTTTTTATTGTGTGTAGTTTGTCAGCAGTGTAGCTTGCCTGTAGCTTGCCAGCGGGTTTTGTATATTTTGACACTAGTTTTTGTACCAATTCATTTTTTTTCAAAGAGTTTTAAAGGGGTTCTCAAAGGGTCATCAAAGACCTTTAAAAGGGTATTTAAAGCTCCTTTTTCTTTTCTACTCAAAATCGCAATTTGAGATGATCAACTCCTTGAGTTGGAATCGCATTATTTGAGAAGCAGCATTTATAAGATGTAATGACCTCTTTTAGTCAAATTGACTGATAATTTTTCTGTATCCTAAGCACATTAATTAAAAAGAGAAGCATTTAAAGAATTCGGTCAAGTTGCCCCTTTGATTTTCTGTCACTCAGAGGTTTCCTTTTCTCCTGCCTCTTTTCCCTTGTTTGGTGCCTCAAAGGTGATTTCTGTTGTGTATCCGCTTTGTTTTTCATAGCGGTGGGTGACAGTGGAAGCTTTCCATGGCCCATTGATTTGCCCACGAAACCCTTGCAATAAAAGAGGTTGATCCGCCATGACTTCGGGACGCCCCTCAAGGGTCAAAGAA